>NZ_MVPX01000372.1:0-2291 GCF_002043085.1 Gordonia sp. i37
CCCTGGTCTGGACTCGCCGATCGAAACCCGACTCACCCAACTACTCGGCGACCGCGGGTTTTAGACCGTCGCGTGCTCGGTGCGGGGTCGGAAACCAGCAGCGGTGCAACAGGTCTCGAGGCTCGTCGCTATCGCTCCTCGGCACCTCGACCACCGGAAGAAAAGGGAACGTCGCTGGCGCTCCTCGGCACCTCGACCACCGGGAGAACGCACCTCGACCACCGGGACGAAAGATCCGCCGGGCTGCTCGACCACCGGAAACTGGCGCCCACCGGCTCAGCGGAAGCGCTCGCGTAACTCCGGGTTGTTCTCCCACCACAGTCCTGACGGTTGGTCGGACTCGGTCTCCGCTGCCGCCGATCGGGTCGACTCGCGTTGGGCCGCATCGAGTTCGGCGTCGGCGATCTCGGCCCGCCGACTCTCATCGGTGCGGAATCGGTCGAAGAGCACGAGGAGGAACGGCAGACCGATGACGTCGCCGAGCACCCAGAACACACCGGCCCCGATGGTTTGATCGGTCCGCAGCGACGGCCCCCACGTGCGGTGCAGCGCTTCGTAATACGAGGCGGCGAGGAGTCCGCCCTGCCACATCACCACGCCCAGGATGCCGTCGCCGAGTGTCTCGCCCAGGGTGACGAGCAACGACAGGGATTGCGGATAGCGCCGTGGCACCGGGTCGATCTGCAACCGCGCGTAGAAGTATCCGAAGCCGCAGAGCACGAGCAACAGTCGGGTCACGGTGTCGACGGCGTCGGATCGCAACATCGCCGGATACCACCCGGTGAGATAGATCAGCCACGGCGTCACGATGACGCCGGCCGAGGTCACCGCCGGTGACGCGATCACCCGCGCCGCCCGCGATCGGAGGCAACGATCGATCACTCTGCGTGCCGCAGACCACGACTCGCGGGCAACCGTCACCGGCATCCCGAGCGCGAGGCAGAACGGCACCACCATCAGCACCAGCACAATCTGCAGCGCTCGCACCCAGAACAGGGTGTCGGAGTACACGCCGACAAACCCGCACGCGCTGATCAGCCACACCGTCACGCCGACCAGGAACGGAACCGTCCGCCGCCATGGCAACGTCGACCTGCGCACGGCCACGACATAGGCCACCGCGATCAACACCACGACAACAGATGTGGGCACATCGACTCGCCACGACGACACCACCGTGTGCAGCGTCAAGGGAGCGAGGGCATCGGCCACAACCCGCGAGTATCCACCCGCGACGAATCGTTAATCGACTCGTAAAGGCCAAACGGACACCGCAGTCACCTAGTCTGGGCAGATCAGTGCCCTCCGGGCGGGCACTGTCGAGGAGGCCGAGCATGGGCAAGAAGAAGCACAAGAAGCACTCCTCGAACCACGACGGTCACGACGAGCACGTGAAGACCGAGCCAATGACGACCGAGCCCATGAAGAACAAGGAATTCCGCAAGCTCGTCAAACCCCTGCACGCCGAACTCGTGGCCATGCAGGAATGGGTGCGCAGCACCGGCGCCAAGGTGTGCATCGTCTTCGAGGGCCGTGACACCGCAGGCAAGGGCGGCGTGATCAAGTCGATCACCGAGCGGGTCAGCCCACGGGTCTTCCGGGTCGTTGCACTGCCCGCACCCACCGAACGCGAGAAATCGCAGATGTACATCCAGCGCTACGTCCCGCATCTACCTGCCGCGGGCGAGGTCGTCATCTTCGATCGCAGCTGGTACAACCGCGCCGGCGTCGAGCGGGTCATGGGTTTCTGCACCGAGGAGCAGACAAAACAGTTCCTCACCGAGGCGCCCGAGTACGAGCGAGCGATCGTCGCCTCCGGGGTCATCCTGCTCAAGTATTGGCTCGAGGTCAGCGAGGACCAGCAGACACTGCGGCTCCAGAGCCGCATCGACGATCCGCGCAAGTACTGGAAGCTGTCGCCGATGGACCTCAAGTCATACACGCACTGGGACGACTACACCCGTGCGCGCGACGACATGTTCCGCTTCACCGACACCGGCTGGGCGCCCTGGTACGTCGCGAAGACCGACGACAAGAAACGCGGGCGCCTCAACGTCATCCGCCACATCCTCGAACAGGTTCCCTACACCCCGCTCGACCGCCCCGACGTGGAACTGCCCAAGCGGAAGGCGACCGGTTACGAGGGACCCGACCTGCCGCTTCGGCGCATCCCCACGCTGTATTGACCTCTCGCCGCGACGCCACTCGTCGGCACCGATCCGCGCACGTGGTCAACTGAGAAGGTGACGTGGGTCGAGCGTGAGCTCCTGAACAACCGGCTGTCGGCCTTC
>NZ_MVPX01000373.1:0-21270 GCF_002043085.1 Gordonia sp. i37
GCGAGCGGGGCATCTGGCTCCTGCGCCGACCGATGAGTATGCGCCGCCACGCCGCCCAGTTCGCACTACCCGGCGGCCGGCTCGATCCCGGCGAGGATCAGACCACCGCAGCGCTGCGTGAGCTGCACGAGGAGATGGGCGTGGCCCTGTCCCCCGATGACGTCGTCGGCATACTCGACGACTATCCGACCAGGTCCGGGTACGTGATCACTCCCGTCGTGTGCTGGGCGCCGCACGCCCCCGAACCGTCACCCAACCCCGACGAGGTCTCGGTGTGGTTCTTCATCCCGCTCGACGACCTCCTCGTCACGCCCCGGTTCATCACCATCCCGGAGTCGACGCGACCGGTCATCCAGATGCCGATTCCGGGGCTGCACCGCGATCCCGACGACCACTCACCGAGTGGACGGACGGCGCTGGTGCACGCGCCGACCGCCGCGGTGCTCTATCAGTTCGCCGAGGTCGCGCTGCGCGGCCGGGACACCCGTGTCGACGAGTACGAGCAGCCGGTTTTCGCCTGGTCATAGAAGCGCGCGAAAAAACTTCGGCATTCGGGAATGAAATCGGACCGCGGTCCGGTTATACTCGGTAATGGGCCGGAACGACCCAGCGACCTCACCGGTCATCGATACGACAGTCATCGACCCCCGGACACCCCGGAACAAGGAGCATCCCATGAGCACCCCCACCGTCACCGCGCCGATCGCCGCAGGCACCTGGACCATCGATCCCGTCCACTCGACCGTCGGCTTCTCCGTCAAGCACCTCATGGTGAGCAAGGTTCGCGGCAAGTTCGACACCTTCAGCGGCACCATCACCGTCGCCGAGGACGGAACGCCGTCGGTGCAGGCCGAGATCGACGTCACCTCGATCACCACCGGCAACGAGCAGCGCGACGGCCACATCAAGTCCGCCGACTTCTTCGACGCCGAGACCTACCCGAAGGCCACCTTCACCTCGACCGCGGTGCGCCCCGACGGTGACGACTACGTGCTCACCGGCGACTTCACCCTGCACGGCGTGACCAAGCCGGTCGATCTCAAGCTCGAGTTCAACGGCGTCAACCCGGGTATGGGTAACGGCCCGGTGGCCGGCTTCGAGGCCACCACCGTGTTGAACCGCAAGGACTTCGGCATCGATATCGAGATGCCGCTCGAGGGTGGCGGCGTCGTCGTCGGCGACAAGGTCACCATCACTCTGGAGATCGAGGCCGGCCAGGGCGCCTGAACCCCCTTCTCACAGGGATCACGCTGACCCGATCGATCGACGGGTCAGCGTAGACCGGGACCGATACCGCAAACCCCGTGTGTGGTATCGGTCCCGTTGTCGTACTGCCGGATACGTGATGCGCCGGCGACGTGATCTCGCCACACGTGACGGGTGGGCGTCAGCGCTCGCGGTAGCGCCCCGACGAACCCAGTTCTCGGGCATAGAAATTCAGGCCTGGCCGGTTGCACAGCATGCCGAGGGCAACCAGCGCGAGCAGGACTACGACGAGTGCGATCATGATCGGCCTCCACAGGGAAATGACGGACCGTCTGCAGTTCTCGACGGATTTCGGTGTACACATGTTCTCTCAGATCGGCGGAGAACGGAAGACCTGCGACGGCGAGATCACGTATCCGATTGGGGCGTGGCCCTGTTCACACCGTTGCCGCGTGCACCGCCACAGCACATCTGTGCAATGACAGCCTCTCAACCCCACCGCGCCGCGTGCGAGAAGGCGCTACGTCAGGGCACGACGATGCGCGGGGAGTCCGGGTCCCCCGCACGAACCACCGCGTCGACGGCGTCGAGGAACTCCGGCACGAACTTGTCCGCGCCGAGCACACAGCACGCGTGGCCGCCGTCGACGTCGAAACGTCGGGCTCCCGGGATACCGTCGACGAGCAACTGCTGACGTTCGGGTTCGACGACCTTGTCCCGGACCGAGACCACCACCGACGTCGGCACGTCGATCTCGGCAAGCCAGTCCCGAGAGTCGAAGCGCCCCAGCCCTTCCCCGAAGTCACCGGTGTGCGACAACGGAGTCGAGAGGAACTGACGCATACCCCACAGGGCGGTGTGCGAGGTGGGCTTGTCCAACGTCGCGTCCGACGGCCGGGGGATGATGCGATAGACGGGTTTGAGCAGTCGCCCGGTCTTGTTGGCCTGCTCCCGCAGGTGCGGATCACGGGTGCTGAAATACGGCCCGGTCGAGCACAGGACCAACCCCGCGACCCGATCGTGATGGCGACGCCACACGAGTTGCGAGATGCCACCGCCCATCGAGAAACCCGCGGTCACGAACCGACCGACCCCGAGGACGTCGGCGAGTGCGACGACGTCATCGGCGCAGTCGAGCAGGTCGAACGTACCCGATCGGATGCCGCGGCCATGCCAGCGGTGATCGAGGGTGATGACCCGATAGCGCTGATTGAGTTCGGGGATCACCGGGTACCAGCACAGCAGCCCGGTGGTCATCACCGAATGCTGCAGGATGATCGCCGGTGCGTCGGCCGGGCCGGAGTCGGTGACGAAAGTGCTACCGCGCCCGGGCAATTCCACCATGGTCCCGCTCGGCAGGTCACGCACCGGCAGATAGGACGGGCCGGGAAGCGACAGACCTCGGGAGATCCGATCCAGAACTGCAGCACTCACCGCTACGACGTTACGCGAGATTCCTCCGATTCGGCTGTGCGTCGACGGCCGCAACCGGGTACCCGCCACGCAGTCAGCGCAGGGTGAACAGGTGCTCCTGATGGGAGCGTCCGTCAACGGTCAGGGCCAGCGCGTCCGACACCCGCTGGTGGTCGTATTCGGTCCAGCGCTCGGTGCGCTGGCGCTGGTACTCCGACCACGAGCTGACGACGAACTGCTCGACGTAGTCATCGGAATCCTCGCCATTGCGATACAGATGCCAGTTTCGTGCACCCGTGCGGCGCCGGGACAGTGCCACACCCGCCATCGCGTCGACGAACTCGTCGTGGTGTTCGGCGTCGACCCGGTAGGTGGCGACCACCCGCACCGGGCCATCGTCGGGGGCCGGCTCGAAAACCAGCATGGGCTCGGGCCAGGCGGTCGACAACGTCCGATCGAGGGTGCCCGTCTCGGCGTGAATCGGTAGCACCCCCACGGCCAGCGCCGCCAGGATCAGCGCGAGCGCCGCGATGAGCAACGCCCATCGCACCGTCAGCAGTCCGCCCAGCGCACCCCACACCAGCGATCCGATTCCCTGTGACCCCATGAACACCAGGAGATAGGCGGCCATCCCCCGGGCACGCACCCACGCAGGCAGGGTCAATTGGATCTCGGCGTTCAGCGTCGACAGCGTGGCGATCCACGCGACCCCGGTCGGGACGAACACGATCAACGCGACCGCCGTGGACCCGAGCGCGGCCGCAGCGGTACCGGCCGCGAAGACAACTGCCGACGAGGCAAGGATCACGTTGGGCGACAGATGATCACGCATCCAGGGCAGTCCCAGTACGCCGAGGATGGCGCCACACCCGAGGACACCGAGGACCACACCGTAGCCGGTGGAACCGAAATGGAAGGAGTTGCTGACGACCAGCGGGAGCAACGCCCACAGCGCCGACGCCGGGAACGCGAACAACGCCGAGCGCACGAGGATCCGACGCACGATCGGTGCAGCGGCGACGTAACGCAACCCGACAACCATCGACGTACCGAGATGTTCGGGCTCCATCGTCGAGGTATCGGCCGGCCGCCGCCATCTCAGCAGCGCGACGACAACGGCCAGGTAGGAGACCGCGTTGATCGCGAAGACCACCCCGGCGCCGCCGACGGTGAACAGCACGCCGGCCAGAGCCGGTCCGACGGCCCGCGCGACATTGATCGACATGCTGCCCAGGGATGCGGCGTCGGCGATCTGCTCGCGCGGCACGATCTCCGGATTGACCGCCTGAAACGCCGGCGCCGACAACGCCGAACCCGCACCCAGCAAGAACGTCAGGACCAACAGCATGCCCGGGTCGAGCAGGTCGACGGCGGCCAGGACGGCCATGACCCCGGCGACGACGGTCGCGTACGCGCTCAGCACCACCAGCAACCACTTGCGGTTCAGCACGTCGGCGAGCACCCCGGCGACCAGCGACAACAGCAGGGTCGGGAGGAGACTCGCGGTCTGGACGAGCGAGATCACCGTCGGCCCGGCGTGCTGGTCGACGAGGAACCACTGAGCGCCGACGGTCTGCATCCACAGCCCGATGTTGGACACCATCTGGGCGATGAACAGATTGCGGAACACCCGATTCCGCAACGGCGCCATACCCGAGGCCATCGCCACCCCCGCTCTGTCGCCGACCCGACGCCCACCGTACCGACTCACAGTGCGATCCTGGTCACATGATGGGGATCGACCGACCGAAGATCGAGGGCTCGGTGGCGGTGGAGGGGGGACGACGCCGGATCGGGTTCGCCGAGTTCGGGTCGGCGACCGGCCGCGCCGTCATCTGGTTGCACGGCACGCCCGGCGCACGCCGCCAGATTCCGACCGAGGCCCGCGCCTACGCCGCCGAGCACGACATCCGGCTCATCGGGCTCGACCGCCCCGGCGTCGGCAGTTCCACCGCCCACCGGTACCGATGTGTGGCGGAATTCCCCGGCGACCTCGAGCCGGTTCTGGAGGCTCTCGGCATCGACCGGTTCGCGGTGATCGGCATGTCCGGCGGCGGACCGTACGCATTGGCGACCGCACACGCGCTGCCCGATCGCGTCATGGTGGCCGGGATCGTCGGCGGAGTCGCACCCACCGTGGGCCCCGACGCCATCGGCGGCGGCGCGATGGCCCTGGGTTCGCTGCTGGCCCCGGCCGTCCGGGTCGCCGGTGCACCCCTGGGCAAGATCCTCAGTTCGGCGCTCGGGGTGGCTGCGCCCATCGCGAATCCGGCGATCCGCCTCTACGGCCGGTTCTCGCCTCGCGCCGACCGAGAGTTGCTCGCCCGCCCCGAGTTCCGGGCGATGTTCCTCGACGACCTGCTGCACGGCGGCAGCCGTCGCATGGAGGCACCGTTCGCCGACGTCGTCGCCTTCGCCCAGGATTGGGGATTCCGCGTCGGCGACGTCACCACGCCGGTGCGCTGGTGGCATGGCGACCACGACCACATCATCCCGTATTCCCATGGCATACACATGGTCTCGCTGCTACCCGACGCCAAGCTCTTCGAGTTGCCCGGCGAAAGCCACCTCAGCGCACTGGGGATGTCGACGCAGATCCTCGCCGAGCTGCTCTCGGTGTGGGACGACGCCGAACGCACCCCGATGATGCCCGCCGGACCACTGATCGAGCCCTGATCCGCCGGCTCACCCGGTGGTCGACTCGCCCAACTCCGCGAGGATCGCCTCGGTGTGCTCGCCGAGCGCGGGCACCGGGCCCATCCGCATCTCGACGTCGTCGAAGGTGAAGGGCGGCAACAACGCCCGGATCGGGCCGATCTCGGTGTCGACCATGCGCCACCGCTCACGTGCCGAGAGCTGCGGATGGTCCACCACGCCGGCGACGTCGCGGATCTGCGCAGCCGGAATCCCGGCCGCCGCAAGGCGTTCGTCGAGTTCGGCGGTGTCGAAGGTCGCGGTCCGGGCCGCGACGAGGTCGTCGACTTCGGCACGGCGAGCGACTCTTTCGATGTTGGTGGCGTAGCGCGGGTCGTCGCCGAGTTCCGGTCGGCCCAGCACCTGGGCGAGTGCACGCCACCCGCGGTCGTTCTGGACGCCGATGAGGATCTCGCCGTCACGCGTCGGATACGCGTCGTAGGGGACGATGGCCGCGTGTCCGACGCCGCATCGCGGAATCTGCCGCCCCGCGTGCATCGCGATGTACATCGGATGGCCCATCCATTCGACGGTCGCATCGAACATCGACACCTCGATCGTGGCGCCCGCACCGGTGATACCGCGACGCACCAGGGCCGACAGGATCGAGGTGAGTGCGTACATGCCCGCGGCGATGTCGGAGGTGGGGACCCCGGTCTTGGCGGGGTGCTCGGCGGTGCCGGTGACCGAGATCAGGCCGGCTTCGGCCTGCACGAGCATGTCGTAGGCCTTGCGGTCACGCATCGGCCCGGCGGGGCCGTAGCCGCTCATGTTCACCACGATCAGCTCGCGGTGCTCGGCACGCAGGCGCTGCGCGTCGAATCCCAGCCGGGCGGCGGCCCCGGGGGCGAGGTTCTGCAGGAACACATCGGCGCGGTCGATGAGCGCGCGCACCTGCGCTGCGCCGCGCTCCTGCTTGAGGTCGACCGCGAAGGACTCCTTGCCCCGGTTGAGCCACACGAAATGCGAGGCGAGTCCCTCGACCTCGGCGTCGTAGTGTCGGGCGAAGTCGCCCTCACCGACCCGCTCGATCTTGATCACCCGCGCCCCGAGGTCGGCGAGATGCCGCGTGGCCAGCGGCGCGGCGACGGCCTGCTCGAGGGCCACCACGGTCAGGCCGGCCAGGGGAAGCGAGTCGTCAGGTGTGTCGGGCACGGGGTCGACGGAGTCGTCGGGGGTCTGCGCAAAGGCCACGTCGGCCACCCTTGCCCGCCGCGGTCACCGTGTCAATGCCGCGAGCGAATCTGGGACACATAGGGTTTACCTCACGATGCGTGAGCCGAGAGGTGTTTGCCCGGCCGCGTCCCGCGTGATCGTATGGACTGATGAGCACTCGATCGGCGGGCCCACCGACCACGGATACGGCCGCCTCGGGTGCGGTCGGACCGGGGCCCGTCACCACCGACGAGGTCGTCACGAGCACCGGCGTCGTGGTCACCGGACACCGGCAGCGGCAGGCGTGGGCCGAGAAGGCGTTGCCGCCGGTCGAAGAGGTTCGGCCCGGCGTGTTCTCGATCCCGGTACCGATGCCCGGCAATCCGTTGCGCTACATCCTGGTGTACGCACTGGTCACCTCCGCCGGCGGTCTCGCCCTGATCGACACCGGCTGGAACACCGACGAATCGTGGGACACGCTGGTCGCCGGCATCCATGCCACGGGCCATGACCTGTCCGACATCACCGACGTGTTCATCACCCACCTGCACCCCGACCATTTCGGTCTCGTCCCCCGGGTCCTCGAGCACGCCGACCCGCGATTGGGCATGCACCGCAACGACGCCCGGTTCCTCTATCACCGCGACGAGGCGCAACTCGCGCAGGAGCTCGCCGACGCACAGGTCGATCTGCGTGAGCTCGGTGCCCCGACCGACGTCATCGACGCCGGAATCCGTGAGATCGTGCGGCTACCACAGGGCCGCACGATGGACGTCGAACTCGTCGGCGATGCGCCCCTGGACATCCCGGGATGGAATCTGCGCGCAATCTGGACGCCGGGACACACGGCGGGACACCTGTGCTTCGCCGACGACGACGCCGGGATCATCTTCACCGGTGATCATCTGCTGCCCCGGATCAGTCCGAACGTGTCCACCAATTCCTTCCAGAACGCCAGTCCGCTCGCCGATTACCTGACCTCGCTGGCCAACACCGAGCACCTCGGCGACCTCGAGGCGCTGCCGTCGCACGAGTACCGGTTCCGCGGTCTCGCCGGCCGCGTCACGCATCTGCTCTCCCACCACGAGGAACGACTCACCGAGATCACCGAGGCCATCGCCGATGTGCCCGGGTCGACCGCGTGGGACATCACCCGATCGGTCACCTGGTCCCGGCCGTTCGAGCAGCTGTCCCTGCCGCTGAGCCGAATGGCCCTGCGCGAGACCAACGCCCACCTTCTGGTTCTGGAAGAACGCGGGACCATCGCCCGGTCGGGCACCGAACCCGTGCACTGGTATGTCACCACCCCCACCGATCGAGAGGACACCGGCAGATGAGCCCGGTCACCACCGAATTCGCCGACGGCGTCGCCGTCATCACCATCGACCGCCCGGAGGCCCGTAACGCGGTCAACGCCGAGGTCGCGACCCTCATCGCGGCGGCGATCGACGAGTTCGAGACCCGGGACGACATCACCGTCGGCATCCTCACCGGTGCCGGCGGAACTTTCTGCGCCGGAATGGATCTCAAGGCGTTCACCCGCGGTGAGGTACCGAGTGTGCCCGGTCGCGGATTCGGTGGGGTCACCGAGAAGCCGCCGAGCAAGCCGCTGATCGCCGCGGTCGAGGGCTGGGCGCTCGCCGGCGGCTGCGAACTGGCCCTGTCGGCCGATCTGATCGTCGCCGCCGAGGACGCGAAATTCGGTCTGCCCGAGGTGAAGCGGGGCCTCGCCGCCGCAGCCGGCGGACTGCTGCGCCTGCCCAAGATCCTCCCCTACCAACTCGCGATGGAGATCGCGCTGACCGGCGACCCCATCACCGCCCAGCGTGCCCACGAGTTCGGTCTCGTCAACGCCCTCACCCCGACCGGCGGCGCGCTCGACGGTGCGCGGGAACTCGGCGCCCGGATCGCCGCGAACGGGCCGCTCGCGGTCCGCGCCACCAAACAGGTTGTGGGCATGGCGATCCGCTACACCGACCCCGATCTCATCACCGCCCAACGCGAGGTGCTCGACCCGATCTTCGCCTCCGACGACGCCCAAGAAGGTGCTCGCGCGTTCGCCGAGAAGCGGGCGCCCCTCTGGACCGGCCGCTGACCCTCGGTATGAGCCGACCTCCCCACCCCGAGGCCCACGCCGCGCAACCGTCGGCGATCTCCCGACGCGGTCTGCTCGGCGCCACCACCGCGGTCGCAGCGGGAGTCGGGCTGGGTGCGTCGGGCCTGCGTGCTGCGTCGGCCTCCGCCGCGCCGGGTACCGCACCATTCGTGCACGCCCCACGCGTGCCCGGCTGGACCGACGGCTTCCATTTCGGGGCGGCCACCTCGGGTTTCCAGGCCGAGGGCTTCAGCCCGGACTCCAATTGGCGGCGCTACACCGACCGTGCGGCGCGGACCGGACGGGTCGACCCGGTACGCAACTCCGTCGACTTCCGGCACCGCTACCGGTCCGATCTGCACCTCGCCGCGGGCATGGGACTCAACACCTTTCGCTTCGGCATCGAGTGGGCGCGCGTCGAACCGCAACGCGGCCGGTTCAGCGCGGCGGCACTGGCCTACTACGATGACCTCGTCGCCGGGATACGGTCGCTGGGCATGAGCCCGATGATCACGCTGGTGCACTACGTGTATCCGGGGTGGGTGGCCGATCAGGGCGGCTTCCTCGGCCCCCGAACACTCGGCGACTTCGAGCGGTATGCGCGCATGATCACCGCTCGCTACGCCGAGCAGTGTTCGATGTGGATCAGCATCAACGAGCCCTTGGTCTTCTACGGCCACGAGAAAGAGATCGGCGCCCTCACCGACGCCGACATGCCGCGGTTCCTCGACCGCGTCGCACAGGCCCACCGGATCGCCCACGCGGCCGCACATGATGCGAATCCGCAAGCGCGCGTTGCGGTCAACGAGGCCTTCCTGCCCGCCGTCACGCCGGTCACCGATGCGTTGTTCATGAATCGGGTCCTCGACACCCTCGACTTCATCGGCATCGATTACTACTACGGTGCAGCGCTGAACAATCTCACCACGATCGCTGCGGCGGGTGGCGATTTCGCGGCGGTCCGCCCGCAGCCCGACGACATCTACCAGGCGTGCCATCACTACGCGCAGGCCTTCCCCGGCACACCCCTCTACATCGTCGAGAACGGCATGCCGCTGTCCGACGGAACACCCCGCGCCGACGGGTACACCCGGGCGGATTTCCTGCGCGACAGTCTCTTCTGGCTCCAACGAGCGCGCGGCGACGGACTGCCGATCGTCGGCTACAGCCACTGGTCGATCACCGACAATTACGAATGGGGCAGCTACACACCGAGATTCGGTCTGTACCGGGTCGACGTACTGCGCGATCCGGGCCTCACGCGCCAGCCGACGAGCGGAGTGGACGCCTACCGTGAGCTGACCGCGGGTGCGGGGCCCTCGGCCAACTACCGACCGGTGATGGCCCCGGCGGTCGGCTCGTTCGCCCGCATCCCCCAATCGTGGACCATGCCCTCCCGCGTCGACGGGCCGCGGGCACAGCTCTGAACGCCGCGGCTAGGCTGTGGCAGTGGACCTGCATCTCGCCACCTACTTCGTCGCGGTCATCGACCACGGCGGGATCACCAAGGCGGCGCATGCCCTCTACATCTCCCAGCCCTCGCTCTCCCAGGCCATCCGCACGCTCGAACGCCGTCTCGGTGTCACCCTGTTCGACCGCGGTGGTCGACGACTCGAACTCACCGACGCAGGCCGGCGCGTCGAGGTCGCCGCACGCCGCATCCTCGCCGACGTCGAACGCGCAAAACTGAAGGTGGCCGCCGTCCGTGAACTGCGCTCCGGACGCGTCGACATCGTCACCGATGCCGCCTTCGCCATCGACCCGCTCGTCACGATGGTGCGGGCCTTCCGGGAGCGACACGACGCCGTGGTCGTGCGCGTCCACGCCGCCGACGGCCCCTCCGGGGTGCTCGCCGCGTTGCGGCGCGGTGACGCCGAGATCGGGATGATCGATTCCGATGCCGACCACGCGTCTCTCGTATCGATCCCCCTCGGCGCACAGGAACTCGTGCTGGCCGCGCCACCGGGACTCCTCGGCGACGGTGTGGTCACCGAGACGGGCACGGTGCCCCGCGCGGCGGTGCGCGATCTACCGCTGCTGGTCAACCTGTCCGATCAGGCGACCGCGACCCTGCTTGCCGACGTCATCGCCGACGACGCCCGCAACGTGGTCGTCGACTGTGCCCATTCGTCGGCCATCTGGGATCTCGTCGACCGCGGCGTCGGCGTGAGCGTGGTCCCGCGTCCGGTCGCCGCCGAGCAGTTCAGCGGCGCCGAAATCGTCGGCATGGCGCCCCCACTGCTGCGCAATTACGGACTGGTGATGCGGTCGGGACAGCCGTCGCCGGCCGCGGTCGCCTTCGTCGCGGTGGCGCGGCGGATCAGCGGTACGCCCGCGCCACCGGCCGACGTCGTGCCCGACGATGCCACCATTCCCCACGACGGAGCGCGGTGAGTTCGATGGAACTGCGCCAGCTCGAGTACTTCCTCGCCGTCGTCGAACACGGCGGCATCGGCGGCGCCTCGGTGTCATTGGGGGTCACCCAACCGACTGTGTCCCAGGCGCTTCGGGCGTTGGAACGAGAAGTCGGGGTGCAGTTGTTCCACCGGATCGGACGCGGCATGGTGCCGAGTTCGGCGGGACGAGCGCTCGTCGGATCGACCCGGCAGATCATGCGTGATGTGGCTGCCGTCGACGACACCCTCTCCGCGGCCGGTGACGAACCGACCGGCCGCGTCGACGTCCTCGCCTCCCCGTTCATCGACGGTGGCGCGGTGATCGACCTGGTCGCCGGCTTCCGGGCCCGCCATCCGGGGGTCACCGTACGCCTCGGCGACCTGCGAGTCGAGACACAGGCATCGGCGATGATCGAGGAGGGACGCTGCGAGTTCGTCATCACCCATTTGCCCACGGTCGGTGACGATCTCGACATGATCGTGCTCGGTGAACAGGAATTCTGGCTGGTGTGCCCACCCGGGACCGAGGTACCCGACGGGCCGATCCCGATCGCCGATCTCCCCCGCATTCCGATGATCTTCGTTCCGCGGGGCGGCTCGGTCGCCGAGGAGATCGAGAGCGCGATCCGCGAATCCGGTGTCCGACTGCCGATCGCCGTGCTCTCCGACCATCGGGAGCAGCGACTTCCCATGGTGCTGGCCGGGATCGGGGCCACCCTGCTCGAACGTCGCATCGCCGAATCCGTGGCCGATCGCGCGGTGGTGCGGCCGGTGTCACCGCGGTTCGCACGGACTTTCGCGATGATCTTCGATCCGGGCGGCCTCTCGGTCGCCGGCCAGGCGTTCGCCGACGTCGCGCGGTCGATGGCCGCGCAGCGAGCGGTCCCGGAGTGAGGTGCACGAAGTGCGCACGACTCAGTCGTCGAGATCGCCTGCGGCTTGCGCCTTCTCGGACTTGATCGCATGTCGCCGGGCCAGCAGGAACGCCGCACCGCCACCGACGATACCGCCGACGACTGCCCCCACGATCGTCGTCGCCTCACCGTCGGGTCCGAGCCCGAGGATCACCGCGAGTGCCATCGACAGCGAGCAGGCACCGGTGTACAGGCTGGTGACGATGATGCGGCGCCGGGATCCGCGGGCGTAGACCAGCGTCTGGGGATCCACGCGGCGAGCCTTGCAAAATCGTTGCCATTCCATCGCGGGCGCGATCAACGCGACCCACCACAGCACGGTCACCCAGGCGGGTACGAACCACGCAGCGACGGCGCCGAGCGCCCACAGCAGCAGCGTCGAGAGGGTGTAGGTGTAGGCATAGCCCTCCAGCAGTACCGCGCGCTCACGTTCGTCGCCCCACGACGCATCGTCGGGGCCGAGCAACAGATCGGGGAATGTGGTTCGTCCGGAACTCATCTCAACTCTCCTGGGTCTCAGTTCTCCGGGGGCAACGGGAACAGTTCTTCGACGCCGGCACCGAGCGCCCGCGCGACCCGGATGGCCAGATAGACCGACGGTGCGTAGTCGCCGCGCTCGAGCGACACGATCGTCTGCCTGCTCACCCCGACCGCCTTCGCCAGATCGGCCTGCCGTAGGGCCGCCCGGGTCCGCGCGGCCCGGATCGGCGATGAGACAGCAGCCAGGTCGGGCATGCCACGAGTAAAGCCGCCTTGACATCAGATGTCAAGGCGGCTTGTCACGAGAACGGCTACCCGGTGACCCATTCGAACACTGCGGCCAGCCCCTGCCCGCCGCCGATGCACATCGTCTCCAGGCCATAGCGTGCCTCGCGCCGGTGCAGTTCCCGCGCCAGCGATGCCAGCATCCGCCCGCCGGTCGCACCGACCGGATGTCCCAGCGAGATTCCCGATCCGTGGACGTTGGTGCGTGCGAAATCGGTACTGTCGGTGGCGAATCGGCCGAATCCCCACTCCCGGGTGACGGCGAGCGCCTGCGCGGCGAAGGCCTCGTTGAGTTCGATGACGTCGATGTCGGCGAGCGTCAATCCCGCCTTGTCGAGCGCCTTGGCGGTGGCCGGCACCGGGCCGATGCCCATGGTCGCCGGCGGCACACCGGCCAGACCCCAGGACACCAGGCGCACCAACGGCGTCAGACCGTGCTGTGCGGCGACCTCGGCGGTGGTCACCAGGCACATCGAGGCCGCGTCGTTCTGTCCGCTGGCGTTGCCGGCGGTCACCGTGGCGTCGGGGTCGGTGGCGCCCATGATGGGTCGCAGTCCGGCGAGCGACTCGCGCGAGACGTCGGCGCGCGGATGCTCGTCGGTGTCGATCAGCTTCTCGGACTTACGATCTCGCACGGTGACCGGGATGATCTCCTCGCCGAGGATGCCGTCCTTCTGTGCACGAACCGCGCGCATGTGTGATTGGACGGCGAGATCGTCCTGCTCCTCGCGGGAGATCCCGTACTCCTTGCGGAGGTTCTCGGCGGTTTCGATCATGCCACCGGGTACCGGCCAGTTCTTGCCACCGGCGGTGGAGCGGGCCCGAACCAGGCTGTCGTGCATGGCGATTCCGGTGCGCGCACCACCCCAACGCATGTCCACCGAGTAGAACGACGCGTTACTCATCGACTCCGTACCGCCTGCGACGACGAGATCGTTGTCACCGCAACCCACCTGGTAGGCGGCCTGGACGACCGCCTGCAGCCCCGACCCGCAGCGTCGGTCGATGTGCATGCCGGGCACGGTGGTCGGCAGTCCGGCGTCGAGCGCGACGACACGGCCGATCGCCGGTGCCTCACTGTTGCCGTTGCAGTGACCGAGGATCACGTCGTCGACGGCGTCGTCGGGGACACCGGTCCGCTCGAGGAGCCCGCGCAGGGCGGCCACCCCGAGGTCGACGGCGGTCAGCGATCCGAACATGCCCCCGTAGCGCCCGATCGGGGTG
Organism: Gordonia sp. i37; assembly: GCF_002043085.1. NCBI lineage: Bacteria > Bacillati > Actinomycetota > Actinomycetes > Mycobacteriales > Gordoniaceae > Gordonia > Gordonia sp. i37. The sequence continues at coordinate 13,863 of NZ_MVPX01000373.1, forward strand.
CGCACGGGCTCGCAGATGACGACATCACGCATGGAGTCGGTCCTTTCCGGGGTTCTCGGCGGCGAGTTGGGCGCGCAACGCCACTTTCTGGATCTTGCCGGCGGCGGAGGTGGGCAGCTCGTCGACGATGATCACCTCGCGGATCTTCTTGTAGGGCAACACCTGTTCGGCGACGAAGCCCTGCACCGCGTCGGCGTCGACCCGGTGGCCGGGCCGGGCGACGACGAAGGCCACCGGCTCCTGCCCGACCGGCCCGGCCTCCCGGGCCACCACCGCGGCCCCGGCGATGTCGGGGTGGGTCACCAGGATCTCCTCGAGTTCGCGCGGATACACGTTGTAGCCCTTGTAGATCAGCATGTCCTTGGCACGGTCGCAGATGTAGAGGTGGCCGTCGTCTTCGACGTAGGCGATGTCGCCGGTGTCGAGCCATCCGTCGACGTACTGTTCGGCGGTAATCTCGGGGTGGTGCAGGTACCCGGCGGTCACCTGAGGTCCGCGGACCCACAGCCCACCGCGTTCGCCCGCGGCGAGTTCGGTGGTGCGATCGTCGAGCGAACGGATCGACACCTCGGTGTCGAAGGTCGGCAATCCGACACTGCCGAAACGGTATTCACCGGTGCCATTGCCGGTGCCATTGCCGGTGGCGGCCAGCGGCGCCGACGAGACCAGGCAGGTCGCCTCGGTCAGCCCGTAGCCCTCCACGACGGCACCCGACGGGAAGGCCGCGGCGAGCCGCTCGAGGGTGACGTGATCGATCGGTGCGGCCCCCGACGACACCACCCGCACCGAGGAGAGATCGCGTGTGGCCACATCGGGATGTGCGGCCAGCGCATGCCACATCGTCGGACTGCCGGTGATGTAGGTGGCGCGGTGTCGTTCGATGAGATCGAGCATCCGGGCCGGATCGAATCGGCCGGCCAGCACGTGGGTGGCGCCGCACATCAGCAGGAAGGACATGTTGATCAGGGCGTGCGCGTGATAGAGCGGGGACACCACGATGGTGGCGGCCTGCCCGGGTACGACGCCTCGTCCGGCACCGTCGCGCGGGGTGAGGCGAAATGACCCGTCGTCGTTCTCGGTCACCGCATGTCCGGCGCGCCAGGCGATCATCTGGGTGACGTTGGCGATGACGTTGCGGTGCAATACCTGCACGCCCTTGGAGACGCCGGTGGTGCCACCGGTGAAGGCGAGGTGGGCCACATCCGCACCGGTGATCGCGACCCGTGGTGTGGGGCCGGCATCGGCGGTCAGCTCGGCCAGGGGGATCAGACCCGCAGGGGCCGTGGCGGTCTCGGACCCGGTGTCGTCACCGACGAGGATCGCCGCCCGCAGATCGAGCCCCTCGATCGCCGATGCCAGTGTCTGCGCCTGCGGCGCCTCGGTGACGACCGCGACGGCATCGGTCTCCACGAGTTGGGCCCGCAGCCCGGCGACCGGCTGCGCCGGGTTGATCAATGTCACCGTCGCGCCGGCTCGCAACGCGCCGTAGTAGGCCAGCACGAAGTCGGCACTGTTGGTCAGATGCAGCGCAACGACGTCGCGTTGCGCCACCCCGATCGCGGCGAGCCCGGCGGCCACCGCGGCGGTGCGCACGTCGAGATCGTCGAAGGTGAGCACCCGCTCACCGTCGATGACGGCCGCACGATTCGCGTACAGCCGGGCCACGCCGGCCGGTAACGCAGCGAGAGTAATTGCAGGATAGCGTAATTCGGTCATCGCGGGGCCATCCGGATCGCGCCGTCGAGGCGGATGGTCTCACCGTTGAGGTACGGATTCTCCACGATCGACACCGCCAACCGCCCGAACTCGTCCGGCTTGCCGAGCCGCGACGGATTCGGGATGCTCGCGGCCAGCGATTCACGGACGTCGTCACGCAACCGCGCCAGCAACGGGGTGTCCATGGTGCCGGGGGCGATGGTGTTGACGCGGATGTGCTTGCTCGCCAGATCCCGTGCGGCCACCAGCGTCATCCCGACGATGCCCGCCTTGGAAGCGCTGTAGTTGATCTGGCCGATCTGTCCCTCGAACGCGGCGACCGACGCGGTCATCACGATCACGCCCCGCTCGCCGTCGATCTCGGGCAGCCGGGCCATCCGCTCGGCACCCAGCGACAGGGCGTGGAAGGAGCCGATGAGGTTGAGCCGGATGACGAATTCGAAGTCGTCGGCCGATCCGGCGCGGCCCTGCGCGTCGAGGATGCGCATCCGGCGCCCCGCACCGGCGCAGTGCACGAGTGCGCGCAGGCCGCCGCGGTCGTCGGCCACGTCGAGTGCGGCGGCGAACTGCTCCCGGTCGGTGATGTCGGCGGGCGCGAACCGCGCTGCGGCACCGAGCTGTTGGGCCACCTCGGCACCGTCGGAGGTCGGCAGGTCGATGAGGGTCACCTGCCCGCCGGCATCGACGATGCGCCGGGCGGTGGCCAGGCCGAGGCCGGAGGCTCCGCCGGTGATGGCGGTGGAGAGCTCTTTGAGTTCCATGCATCTGCTCCTGAGGTGGTCAGCCGATGAGTTCGAAGATGGTGGCGTTGGCCATACCGCCCGCCTCGCACATCGTCTGTAGTCCGTAACGGATGGTGTTGTCGCGCATGTGATGCGCCAGCCGGGTGGCGAGGATGGCGCCGGAGCCGCCGAGCGGGTGCCCGACCGCGATGGCGCCGCCGAGCGGATTGAGCGCCTTCTCCACCGCACCCGTCTCGATCTGCCACGCCAGCGGCACCGGCGCAAACGCCTCGTTCACCTCGAACGCCCCGATCTCGTCGATCGAGAGCCCGGACCGGGCAAGGGCTTTGGCGGTGGCCGGAATGGGTCCGGTGAGCATCACGACGGGCTCGTCGCCGGCCACCACGGTGGTGTGGATACGGACCAGCGGGGTCCAGCCGTGTGCGGCGGCGGTCTCCGACGAGCACACCAGCAGCGCACCCGCACCATCGGAGATCTGAGAGGCGTTGCCCGCGTGGATGACCCCGTTCTCGTCGAACACGGTCTTGAGCTTGGCCAGGGACTCCAGCGATCCGCCGCGCCGGATGCCCTCGTCGCCCTCGAGGACGCCGGGCACCGGGGCGAGCTGACCGTCGAAGGCTCCGGCATCGCTGGCCGCAGCCGCGAGTTCATGGGAGCGCAACGAGTACTCGTCGAGTCGGGTGCGACTCAGATCCCAACGCCGCGCCACCATCTCGGCGCCGACGCCCTGACTGAACCGGTCGACGCCGTAGCGGTCGAGCACGGTCGAGGGCTGATGCTCACCGTTCGGGGCCGCGCTGCCCATCGGCACGCGGCTCATCGACTCGACCCCACCGGCGACCACGATGTCGAGCTGACCGCTGATGACCGCGGCGGCGGCCATCGCCAGCGACTGCTGGCTCGATCCGCAGGCCCGCGTGATCGTGGTCCCCGGAACGCTTTCCGGCCAGCCGGCGGCCAGGATCGCGGTGCGCGCGATGTTGCCCGCCTGTTCGGCGTGCTGGCTGACGCACCCCCACATGACGTCGTCGACGTCGGCGGGATCGACGCCGGTGCGCTCCACGAGTGCCTCGAGGACGTGGGCGGACAAGTCGGCCGGATGGATACCCGACAACGCCCCGCCCCGGCGTCCGATCGGGGTACGGACCGCATCGACGATCACCGCATCGCTCATCAGAGTTCCCTTCTCGAAACCACTACCAACGAATCGACCCCTACCTACGAATCGACCCCTATGAACGAATCGACCATGACGGGCGCTCGATCACAAGGTGATTCACGCTCATGGGGTCATAGCCGCGACCTATGTCGCGCTCTGCACACCGGCATCACCGCGGATCGCGGCCTTGTCGCGACCGGGGTCGACGAAGACCAACGCGAGGACGGCGGCCACGGCCGAGACCACACCGAGGATCTGAAATGCGGTGGCGTATCCGGCGGCCGGCGACGACGCGGCGTCGACGATGAGGCCGGTCGCATAAGGCGCGATCAAACCACCGACGGCCATGACGGCCAGGAATGCGCCCAGGGTGCCCGCCATCTGGCGCGGCGGGCAGATCTCCGAGATCGCGGCGTTGAGCAGCGGGAACACGGTCGCAGCGAATCCGTAGCCGACGGAGACCACCAGGACCGCGATGATCGGCGTGCCGATCGACGGCAGGGCGACGAGCATGGCGCCACAGATCAGCACGCCGACCGAGGGCACCACGACGCGCACACTGCGTGCCGACGAACCCGCGGAGATCATCCGGTCACCGACGATCGAGGACACCAGCATCAGCACCAGCCCGACGATCGACGGCAGCGCGAACATCGACCCGGCCTGCACGCGGCTATAGCCGAGCCCGACCTCGAAGTACGACGGCAACCAGGTCAGCACGACCGTGACCAGCGCATACACGCTCATCACCAGCAGGGCGCCGAAGACGAAACTCCGCGAGGTCAGGATGCGTCGCCACGGCACGGACGGTTCGTCGGCACTCGGTTCGTCGGCACTCGGTACCTCGGCGCTCGCTTCTTCTGCGCTGGACTCCCGCGCAGCACCGTTGGTGGTGTACGGCCCCTCGCGCCACACGGCCAACCAGATGACGCACCAGAGCAGGCCCGCCGCGGCGAGGCAGACCAGTGCCGCTCGCCAGCCGAGGCTGACGGTGACCACCGCGAGCGCGGGTGCGATGGCGATCTTCGCGATCGACGCGGCGCCGGCGAGCAGCGCCGACGGCAGCCCACGCTTGGCGGGCGGATGCCACGAGTAGGCCGCGGTGTGCAGCAACGCCGAACTGGGCCCCTCGGCCAGCCCGAGGAACAACCGGCTCACCACCAGCACGGCGAAGGCGGCCACGGCGACCAGTGGCAGCATCGCGACGGCCCAGCACAGAGCCAACACCACCAGCGCCCAGCGCAGCGTCATCCACCGGTTGAGCGCGCCGGCGAAGAAGCCACCGACGGTGAAGGTCAGGAAGAAGAGACTGCCGACCAAACCGATTTGCGCCGAACGTAATCCGAGCTCCTCGGCCAGCGGTTGGGCGATGATGCCCAGGACGGCCTTGTCGGCATAGTTGATCACGTAGAGGGCGACGAGCAGCCCGGTCAGTCCCCACGCGGTGCGGCGGGAGTCGCGAGGGCGGGCGGCAGTCGAGGGCATCGGTGCCGGCGTCACGGACGAATCGGCGGCCGGTTCGGGGGCCAGGTGGGCCATGGCGGGATCCTGTTCGGGTCGGGGGGTTGGGGGTGGCGCCGGGGGTGCGCCAGATCACATCCAAATCCCAGCAAACCGTTCGCCGGAAATGCCGACAATGCCCGGTTTGGCGATCGGTGTCGAAGGTGTTGCCTATACGTGCTGGTCAGCGGCCCGCAGTCGCTGCCTGCAGGCGTGGCATTGTCTCGTCCTATCGGAGCCTTAGCCGAAGACCGCGTTACCGGGCGGTCCCGTCACGGGCATGCTGAAGACCATGGCCCGCCTTGCCCAGACCCTCGGTCTCACCGATATCCAGACCGACATCGTCGCCAACGTGCGGCGCTTCGTCGACACCCAGATCATCCCCAACGCGCAAGAACTCGAGCATGCCGACGCCTACCCCGAGGAGATCGTCGCCGGCATGCGGGAGATGGGACTGTTCGGGCTGATGATCCCGGAGGAGTACGGCGGGCTGGGCGAATCGTTGCTGACCTATGCGCTGTGCGTCGAGGAACTCGCACGCGGCTGGATGAGTGTGTCCGGGGGGATCAACACCCACTTCATTGTCGCCTACATGCTGCGACAGCACGGAACCGAGGAGCAGAAGCAGCGGCTGTTGCCGCGGATGGCGACCGGCGAGGTGCGTGGCGCGTTCTCGATGAGCGAACCGGACCTCGGCTCCGACGTCGCGGCCATCACGACGTCGGCCAAACGCTCCGACGATGGCACATACACGATCAACGGAGCCAAGATGTGGCTCACCAACGGCGCATCGTCGACGCTGGTCGCGGCGCTCGTGCGCACCGACGAGGGTGCCGAGAAGCCGCACCACAATCTGACCACCTTCCTCATCGAGAAGCCGGCCGGCTTCGGCGAAGTGGTTGCCGGACTGACGATTCCCGGCAAGATCGACAAGATGGGCTACAAGGGGATCGACACCACCGAGTTGATCTTCGACGGCTATCGCACCGATGCCGAGCACATCCTCGGCGGCACACCGGGCCGCGGATTCGCGCAGATGATGGACGGCGTCGAGGTCGGCCGGGTCAATGTGTCGGCGCGCGCCTGCGGCATCGCCCAGCGCGCCTTCGAACTCGCCGTCACCTACGCCCAACAGCGACGCACCTTCGGCAAGCCGATCGCCGAGCATCAGGCCATCGCCTTCTCGCTGGCCGAGATGGCCACCAAAACCGAAGCGGCGCACCTGATGATGGTGAACGCCGCCCGGCTCAAGGACTCCGGCGAACGCAACGACGTCGCGGCCGGCATGGCGAAGTACCTGTGCAGCGAGTACTGCGCAGAGGTCACTCAGGCCAGTTTTCGTATCCACGGCGGCTACGGCTATTCCAAGGAATTCGAGATCGAACGACTGATGCGGGAAGCTCCCTTCCTGCTGATCGGCGAAGGCACCAGCGAAATCCAGAAACAGATCATCTCCAAGGGACTGCTCCGCGAGTACCGCACCAATTAGAGAGGCCAGAACCCATGCAGCGCACCGTGTTCAACGACGACCACCAAGCCTTCCGCAAGACCATTCGCGACTTCATCGCCAAGGAGGTCGTACCCGTCCACCACGACTGGGAGAAGCAAGGCCATCCGCCGCGCGAGTTCTACAACAAGCTCGGTGAGCTCGGGGTGCTCGGCATCGAGGCGCCCGAGGAATACGGCGGCGGCGGCGAGCACGACTTCACCTACTCGATGGTCATCGCCGAGGAATGCGCGCTGGCCGGAGTGACCTTCGGCAGCTATTCGGTGCATGCCAACCTCATCCTGCCCTACCTGATGGAATACGCGACCGACGAGCAGAAGCAGCGGTGGCTACCCGGATTCTGTTCCGGCGAGCTGATGTTCGCGATTGCGATGACCGAGCCCGGCACCGGGTCGGATCTGGCCAACATCTCCACCACCGCCAGACTCAGCGAGGACGGCGACCACTACATCCTCGACGGTGCCAAGACATTCATCACCGGCGGCGCCCTGGCCGACCGCATCCTGGTGGTCTGCCGCACGTCGGCCTTCGACCCCGACAACCGCCGCGGCGGCCTGTCGATCCTGGTGGTCGACACCTCCTCCGAGGGCTTCGCCGTGGGCCGCAAGCTGGAGAAGATCGGACTCAAGGCCTCCGACACCGCCGAACTGTCGTTCAGTTCCGTCCGCGTGCCGGTGGCCGATCGCCTGGGCGAGGAGGGCGCCGGATTCCGGTACCTCACACACAATCTGGCGCAGGAGCGGCTCACCATCGCGATCGGCTCCCCCGCCCCCCCCCCCCCCC
>NZ_MVPX01000374.1:0-16850 GCF_002043085.1 Gordonia sp. i37
CCCGTCGCCTCTTTCCAGAACACGAAGTTCGTGCTCGCCGAATGCTCCGCGGAAGTCGAGGCGATCCAGCAGTTCGTCGATCACGCTCTGACGCTGCACAACTCGGGTGAGCTGTCGGTTCCCGACGCCGCCCGCGCCAAACTGTTCGCCACCGACACCGCGGGCCGGGTCATCGACAAATGCCTGCAGCTGCACGGCGGCTACGGCTACATCACCGAGTTCCCCATCGCCCGCCTCTACGCCGACACCCGCGTATCGCGGATCTACGGCGGGACCAACGAGGTGATGAAGACGATCATCGCCAAGGATCTGGGGCTGTAGCGACCGCCTGCGACGCGCACCCCGCCCCCCTTCCCCCGATGGTCGAGATGCACGGCGCCCCAGGCGCCGGGCCGTCCCCCGATGGTCGAGATAAACGGCGCCCAGCCGCCTGGCCTTCCCCCCGATGGTCGAGATAAACGGCGCCCAGCCGCCTGGCCCTCCCCCCGATGGTCGAGGTGCGAGCCGCGTGCGGCGAGCCTCGAGACCCGGCGAGACATCAAGCCTCCCAAACACATCCACCCACCACAGCAAAGCCGCACCCCCTACCACGCCCCACCGATAGAAAACTGCCGCCAGCCCACCCCCGAAACCCGTTGTCCACAAGCACCTTTCCCTCCCCAGAACTGTCGAACAATCTTGCCATAATCCATATGTTCGAGTACCATGAAGGCATCACACCGATCAGCCACCGGGGAGGGGCCCGTGACGGCCACCGCCGCAACTCTTGACGTGAAAGGTGTTGACGCCGAAGCAGTCTTCGCCGACATCGTCAGCCGATCCGCGGACACCCGAACAGATCTGTGCTGCCACGTTCGAGACGATCGTGGAGTTGGCGGCACAAGGATTGGCCGACACCACCTTCTTGGCGAAACCGACCAACGGGTTGTTGTGGACCTGGTCGGCGGACAACCCGGCCCTCGGTGAGGATCTGCAGAACATGGGAGCCATCACCGAAGCCACCGCGAAACTATTGTCGTGCGACACCACAATCACCAAGATCATGCTCGACCCCAACGGTGTACCGCACAGTGTCGGCGAAGAAAAACGCTTCTTCACCCCCGGACAACGGAAAGCGTTGCTGGTGCGGGACCGCGGGTGCATCAAATGCGGAGCCCACGCCGGACGCTGCCAAGCACACCATGTGCACCACTGGGCCGATGGTGGTCCCACCGACATCCACAACGGCTGCCTGCTGTGCAGCAGCTGCCATGACGACGTCCACCACCACGGCTGGAACATCGTCCTCGGCTTCGACCGCCACCCCTGGCTGATCCCACCCGCCAGCATCGATCCGAAACGACGACCCGTGCCGTCCTATCACCGACGCACCATGCGACTCGACGACGCCGCAGCCTGATCTGCCCTACTACTTGATTCCCTGCACCCGGCATCGCCGGGACCGCATCTGTTGTTTGAGAACTCAATAGCGAACCGCCCACGTTGGTCGAGATGATCACCGTGGGGCCCGGCCGCATCTCACTGCCCGCGTCTCACTCCCCGCGGAGCTCCTGTAACCACGCACGTGCGGAGGCGTCCGACGGTGAACGCCAGTCACCGCGTGGCGACAGCGAACCGCCGGAACCGATCTTGGGTCCGTTGGGCATGGCTGTGCGCTTGAACTGGTTGGCCATGAACCGCTGGCAGAAAACCGTGAGCCACTTGTCGATCGTCGCCGCGTCGTAGACGTTGCGGTCGTCGATCGGCTCGGTATCCCACGGCGTTCGGTCGAGATCACCCCAAGCTTGACGAGCGAGGTACGCGACTTTGCTGGGACGGTAGCCGAACCGGGTGAGATAGTAGAGAAAGAAGTCGTGCAATTCGTACGGCCCGACGGTGTCTTCGGTGGATTGAATCGCACCGTCCTCGCCTGGCGGTACCAATTCGGGTGAGATCACGTCGGCAAGGATCTCGGCGAGAACCTCACTGGTCTCATCGGAGAACTCACCGGAGCTGATCATCCACCGGATGAGATGGCGGACAAGCGTTTTGGGAACCGACCCGTTGACGTTGTAGTGCGACATCTGATCACCGACGCCGTAGGTGCACCATCCGAGGGCGAGCTCGGAAAGATCTCCCGTACCGAGGACGATGGCGCCATGGTGGTTGGCCAGGCGGAACAGGTGTGAGGTCCGTTCCCCGGCCTGCACGTTCTCGAACGTCACATCGAAGACCTTCTCGCCACGCGAGTACGGGTGGTCGAGGTCGGCGAGCATCTGCTCGCACGACGGGCGGATGTCGAGTTCCGTCCCACTCACGCCCAGCGAGTCCATTAGGATATGCGCCCGCCGCAGTGTTGCGCCTCCGGTGGCGAAGCCTGGCATGGTGTAGGCCAGAATATTGGTGCGCGGCAACTCGAGTCGGTCGAAGGTGTCCACCGCGACCAACAACGCAAGGGTCGAATCGAGTCCACCGGAAACACCGATGACGATCTTCTCGAGTCCCGTCGCACGCAAGCGCGCCGCGAGTCCCTGCACCTGGATGTTGCCGACTTCCCGACAACGTTCATCGAGGTCGCTGGTGCCGCTGGGCACGAACGGGAACCGCGCAATGGCACGTCGCAGCACATCGACGTCATCGGTTCCGGGCTGCACGCCGAAGCTGAAACCGATGCGCCGCAACCTTTTCAGGTCCTCGGCATGGTCGCCGACCTGATCGCGCACACTGGTCATACGCATGCGCTCCTGGCGCAGACGGTCGAGATCGATGTCGGCGGTGATGGATTGGGCACCCATCTCGAATTGCTTACTGCGTGTGAGCAGGGTCCCGTTCTCGGTGATCAACGCGTCGCCGTCCCACGCGAGATCGGTCGTGGATTCACCGAACCCGGCCGCCACGTACAGGTGCGCGGCGATGCAGCGCGCGGAATGGCTGGTACTCAACAACTTCCGGTACGACTCTTTTCCGACGGTGACCGGGCTACCCGACAGATTCGCCAGGATGGTCGCGCCGGCCAGCGAGGCCCACACGCTCGGCGGGATGGGCACCCAGCCGTCCTCGCAGATCTCCACGTGCAGGCAGAAGCCCGGGACATCCTCGGCGTCGAAGAGGAGATCCGCACCGAACGGGACGTCGGAGCCGAAGAGCCGCAACGTATCCTGCGGCGCATCGCGGGCGGCACTGTAGTAGCGCTTGTCGTAGAACTCCCGATAGTTGGCCAGATACGACTTGGGGATCACGCCCAGTACTGCGCCGTCACGGATCACCGCGGCACAGTTGTACAGGCCGTCGCCGACCACCAGCGGTAACCCCACCACCACGAGCGGGGTCAACCCTGCACTGGCGTCGACGATCGACTTCAATGCGTCGCGACAACCGTCGAGAACCGCATCCTGCTGGACGAGATCGTCGATGCTGTAACCGCACAAACCCATCTCAGGAAAGACGACGAGCAGCGAGCCCTCCGCGGCGCCCTGCCGCATCGACTCGACGATCGCCTCGGCATTGGCCTTCGGATCGGCGATGCGGACAACCGGGATTGCCCCGGTGACCCGCGCGAAACCATGGTCATGAACAGACACGGTCTCAGCCTAACTGCGAGGCCGTTCGCGGCGTCGACCCTCAGTCGTCACACGCCTCGATCAACGCCTTGAGTTGGTGATCGAAGGCCTCGGCGATCACCTCGACGTCGGGCACCTCGTCGGGGCAGGTCAAGATGCCGACGTTGAGGTGCCCGTCGACGGAGAAGACGGTGATGTTGAGAGCCAGGCCGTGGAAGATCGGGCCGAGCGGATAGATGGCGGCGACCTTCGCCCCGCAGAAGTACATCGGGAAGTCGGGGCCGGCGACGTTGGAGACGGTCACGTTGAAGACCGGTGGGTGATTCAGGGCGAGCTTGCGGTCGCCGTAGAACTTCATCAGTGTCGACAGCGTGGTGCCGGGGGCGAATTGCGCCCACGCACGCAGGATGTTCGCGTCGATGTCGGCGTGGTGTTCCTTGGCGCGGCGGGCGAGTTCGCCGGCACGTTCGAGCCGTTCGACCGGATCGGCGACGTCCGACGGCAATTCGGTGAACATGCCGGTGACCTTGTTGGTGCCGTTGACCACCAGATCGCGCTCGTCGGCATCGTGGACCGACACCGGGACCATCGCCACCAACGGCGAGCCCGGTAGATCCCCGTGCTGGGAGAGATATTCGCGCAGCGCACCGCCGACCATCGCGAGCACCACGTCGTTGACCTTCACCCCGAAGCGGTTCTTCACCCGCTTGACGTCGTCGAGGGAGAGTTGGGTGGTCGCGATGCTGCGGTGCGGTGAGATCGGCCCGTTGAACACGGTGCGGGGCGCGGCGAAGGGGGCGGGCATCCCGGTGCGCGACCGCGACCGGCGAAACCACTCGATCGGTACGCCGGCGGTTTGCGGGAGCAGTTTGGCCATCGCGATCGGTCGCTGCACAAAGTAGTTGAGGGCGCCGGAGATCACCATGCCGGTGCGGTTGGGGCCACCGGCGGTCTCGGCGACCTTCTCCGGGTCGACGTCGGGCTCGTCGGGGGTAAGGCTGCAGAGCTGGCCGAGCACCTCGGCGGTGGTGACCCCGTCGACGCTGGCGTGGTGCATCCGCAGGAACGCGCAGATCTTGCCGTCGGCGCTGCCCTCGATGATCCACAGCTCCCACAGCGGTTTGCCTCGGTCGAGGGCCTGCCCGGCCAGATGTCCGCAGAGCTCGTTGAGTTCCTTCTTGCCCGCGGGCGAGGGCAACGCGACGCGGTGCACGTGCCGATCGATGTCGAAGTGGTCGTCCTCGACCCACACCGGGTGGTCGATGTTGAGCGCGGAGTTCTCCAGTTTGCGTCGCAACATGGGCATCGCGGCGACTCGCGCGTTGAGCTGGGTACGCATTCGGGTGAAGCTGTAACCACCGGGAATGGTGCTCGCATCGAGTTCCATGATCCCCACGACATGCATCAACTGCGAGCGCGTCTCCAGATACAGGAACGACGCGTCCAAACCACTCAACCGCTGCACTGCGGACCTCCACTTGTCTCGGCCGGAGCACCCGTGAGTGCTTCGGCGACGCGGCCCTCTTTCGGCCCCCGAAACCATTCTGCTCCCCGTCGGCGGTCATCCCCACACATTGCGCGAGAATGCGAAATTCGACCGATTCGGTTCCCGTCACCGTAGGGTGGACACGTGTCCAACGCAGCCGCCGCACCGACCTTCGACGCCGCCGAACTCGACGCGGCCTTTGCCGACTTCCAGCGGACCGTCGCCGAGATCGGGGTCAGCCGGGACTGGGACCGCTTCGCCGACCTGTTCACCACCGACGCCGACTACGTGGAGCACGCTCTGGGCGTCATGCGTGGTCGCGAGGAGATCCGGGCGTGGATCTGGAAGACGATGACGGCATTCCCGGGCAGCCACATGACCGGATTCCCGGCACTGTGGCACGTCGCCGACCCGTCGACCGCACGGGTGATCTGCGAGGTGGACAACCCGATGCGCGATCCCGGCGACGGCAGCCTCATCACAGCGACCAACATCACCATCCTCACCTACGCCGGCGACGGCCTGTGGTCGCGCGAGGAGGACGTCTACAACCCGCTCGAGTTCGGTGCCGCCGCCATGAAGTGGTGTGAAAGGGCATCTGACCTCGGTACTCTCGACGACAGCGCGGCCGAATGGATGCGCCGGATCGGGCCGGCGTTCGCCGTGCGCCGCTGATCTGTCGATCACCTGTGAGTACGCGTCCGGGTCTGGACCCGGGCAAAGCCGACCCCTCAGGATGGTGAGCCGGGGTAACACCATTCGCGCCCACAGCGACATCCGAAAGACAGCAGCATCGGAAAGACAGCGACATCACCCCATAGCAACATGACCGAGAGGTCGGGTTACGACACCGTAGGTAATGACTTGGGTTCGGCCTGGTATGTGCCGTAGCCTGTAATGCTGACCCAACCGTGTGCGCACCGACCCCACACGTATGCGACCACCGTTCGGAGGAATCTCTATGGCACGTGCACTGACTCAACTGGAGCTCTTGCAGGAACTCGCTCCGGTTGCCGAAGAGAACGTGAACCGACACCTCAAGATCGCCCGCGACTGGAACCCGCACGACTACATCCCGTGGGATGAGGGCAAGAACTACCCGGCGCTGGGCGGCCCGGACTACGACCCCGAGCAGTCGCAGCTCAGCGAGGTCGCCAAGGCCGCAATGATCACCAACCTGCTGACCGAGGACAACCTGCCCTCGTATCACCGCGTGATCGCCGACAACTTCTCGATGGATTCTGCGTGGGGCCACTGGGTCGGTCGGTGGACCGCCGAGGAGAACCGTCACGGCATCGTGATGCGCGACTACCTCGTGGTGACCCGCGGTGTCGATCCCGCCGCTCTCGAGGCCGACCGCATGGTCCACATGACCAACGGCTACGACCCGATGCTCGCCGCCGCCGGACGCGCGGACGAGTTGGAGGAGCACGCCGACGAGTTGGGCATCCTGCACTCCGTCGCCTACGTCACCTTCCAGGAGCTGGCCACCCGGGTGAGCCACCGCAACACCGGCAAGGCCTGCAACGACCCGATCGCCGACAAGATGCTGCAGCGCATCGCCGCCGACGAGAACCTGCACATGATCTTCTACCGCAACATCTGTGGCGCCGGGATGGATCTGGCACCGGATCAGACGCTGCGCGCGGTCACCGACATCGTCACCAACTTCCAGATGCCCGGCGCCGGCATGCCCAACTTCCGCCGCCACGGCGTGTTGATGGCCAAGCACGGCATCTACGACCTGCGCCAGCACCTCGAAGAGGTCGTGCAGCCGGTGCTGCGCAAGTGGCGGGTCTTCGAACGCGAGGACTTCACCAGCGAGGGCGAGAAGACCCGCGAGGAGCTCGCCGCCTTCCTCGAGCAACTCGAGAAGGACACCCTCAAGTTCGAGGAGATGCGCGACCGCGCCCTCGCCCGCGAGGCCAAGAAGCGGGAGCGTCAGGCATCCTGAGCACCGCACCGACCCTGACCGCACCGGCGTCCTCGATCACCGAGGGCGCCGGTTCGGCGTCTGTCCCGCACGCCCCGTCCGACCCGACGTCCCGAGCATCCGGGCTGCGCATCGGACCGTTCGAGTTGTCGAGCCCGGTGGTCCTCGCACCGATGGCCGGGGTCACCAACGTCGCCTTCCGCACCCTGTGCCGCGAACTCGAACTCGCCCGCACCGGGACGGTGTCGGGGCTCTACGTGTGCGAAATGGTCACCGCGCGAGCGCTTGTCGAGCGCCATCCGGTGACGATGCACATGACCACCTTCGGCCCGGACGAGAGTCCGCGGTCCATGCAGCTGTACACGGTCGACCCGCGCTACACCTACGAGGCCGCGAAGATGATCGTCGAGGAGAACCTCGCCGACCACATCGACATGAACTTCGGTTGCCCGGTCCCCAAGGTGACCCGCAAGGGTGGTGGATCGGCGATCCCCTACAAGCGCACCCTGTTCCGCAAGATCGTCGCCGCCGCGGTGCGCGCCACCGAGGGCACCGACGTCCCGGTCACCGTGAAGTTCCGCATCGGCATCGACGACGAGCACCACACCCACCTCGACGCCGGGCGTATCGCCGCCGAAGAGGGTGTGAAAGCCGTTGCGCTGCATGCCCGTACCGCGTCGCAGCGATATTCCGGGCACGCCGACTGGGATGAGATCGCACGTCTCAAGGAGCACGTCACCGATGTCCCGGTGCTCGGTAACGGCGACATCTTCGAGCCCGCCGACGCGGTGGCGATGATGCAGCGCACCGGGTGTGACGGCGTCGTCATCGGCCGCGGCTGCCTCGGCCGGCCGTGGCTGTTCGCCGAGCTCGCCGCCGAGCTGAACGGCCTGCCCGCACCCGCCGCGCCCACCCTGGGCGAGGTCGCGGCCATCATCGTGCGCCACGGTGAGCTTCTCGCCGACCACCACGGCGAGGACAAGGGCATGCGCGAGATTCGCAAGCACGTCGCCTGGTATCTCCGCGGTTTCCCTGCCGGATCGGATCTGCGCCAACGACTTTCACTGGTCACCACACTGTCGGAGCTGCGCGATCTGGTGGCCACACTGCCCGCCGAGGCCCCGTTCCCCGACGACGGACACGGTCCTCGTGGGCGTCAGGGATCACCCGCCAAGGTGGCGCTCCCGGACGGCTGGCTCGACGATCCCGACGAGGACGTGGTTCCGGCCGGCGCCGAGGTGATGCACTCCGGCGGGTGAGCGGAGACCTGCGCGACGCGTGACCACTCGGTCGGGATCGGCGACCGGCGCGAGTGCTTCTCAGCGGAGACTAAGTAAGATGTCGCAAGGTCCTGCTGCGGCAGGTTCGTGATCGGAGCGTGCCGCACGCGTTGAGCCCCGACGACGCGGTTTACGAAAGCTTGCCGGGGGAAGAGGAACTGTCAGTTGAGTCGTTCGACGCCGAACAAGGGCGCCCAGCCGGGTGACGGCGACGACCCCGACGATCGCCGTACCGGCGACGACCGCGGGTCGAGGTTCGCCGCGTCCGGTGAGAGCCCGCCCGCCGATCGGCTCCGCGAGCCCCGGTCCTCGGATCGGTTCGTCCGTGGGCGCAATCGGCTGACCGTGCGGCAGCTGATGGAACAGATGAACGCCGACGATGCGTCGGCCGGGGCATCCGACGAGACCCCGACCCAGGCCATCCCGACCAGCCGCCCGCGACTCCGACGACCGCGGTCGAGCCCGCCTCCTGCGCCTGCCCACCCGCGTGCGGACCCGCCGACCGAGTCGATTCCCCCGGTCCCGCCCTACGCACCGGCCGACGTCACCCAGAAGCTTCCCCCGGTCACCGACACACCGACCGGCGTGGATCTCTCCGACCAGGCAACCGCGCGCCGCGCCAGCGAGGAGTCACGCGCACAGGGCTCCCACGCCGCACCGGTCGCACCCGAGGAGTTCGAGCCGGTCACACGGGTCGCCCCGGCCGGCGACACCGAGGACGCACCCACCCCCGACGCCGCCAACACCAGCACCGATACTCCCGCCGCCGCCCCCGAGACCGTGCACGCGGCCTCCGCCGAGGCCACCGAACCGGCCGGGCCCCCGCTGCAGCGCACACCGGATCTGGCGGCGATGGCGCGCTCGCGTCCCCGTCGGGTGCGGGCTCGCACGCGCAAACAGGTGATGCGGCGCAACGCCACGGTCACCGGACGCATCCTGGTCGCGGTGGCCTGCGTGATGGCGCTGGTCGGCACCGGCTTCGTGTGGGGTTATCTGAATTCGGTGGACGGCAACTGGCGCAACATCATGGCCGTCAACCCCGACGACACCAACATCCGCAACAAGAACGCCCAGTACGGCGACGAGAACTACCTCATCGTCGGCACCGATACCCGGAGCGGGCAGAACGGCGACGTCGGCGCGGGCACCACCGCCGACGCCGAGGGCGCCCGCTCCGACACCGTCATCCTCGTCAACATCCCCGCCGACCGCAGTCGCGTCGTGGCCGTGTCCTTCCCACGAGACCTGCAGGTGGACCGGCCCGAATGCCAGCAGTGGGACAACGACAAGGGCACCTACGGCGCCACCCTCGACGCCGAGACACAGGTGAAACTCAACAGCGTCTACGCCCTCGGCGGACCGCAATGTCTGGTGCGGGTCATCACCGCGATGAGCGGCCTGAACATCAACCACTTCATCGCGATGGACTTCTTCGGGTTCGAGAAGGTCGTCAACGCCGTCGGTGGTGTCGAGGTGTGTTCGACCCAGCCGATCTACGACTACGAACTCGGCCAGATCCTGCGGAAACCGGGTAAGCAGAAGCTGACCGGCCGACGCGCGCTGAACTATGTCCGCGCCCGCATGGTCTCCACCGAGGGCAACGGCGACTACGGCCGCATCAAACGGCAGCAGCTGTTCATGTCGTCGCTGCTGCGGTCGAGTCTGTCGAGCAACGTGCTGACCAATCCGGCGAAGCTGAATTCGATCGTCAACACGTTCATCAATTACAGCTACGTCGACAACGTCAACACCGAGTCACTGCTGCAGCTCGCGGAGTCGATGCAGGGCATCGAGGCCGGCCGGGTCACCTTCATCACCCTGCCCACCAGCGGCACCGCCACCGACGGCAGCAACAACGAGCTACCCAACACCGACGCCATCAACGCGATCTTCAACGCGATCATCGATGATCAGCCGCTGCCCGGCGAGCAGGCCGAGAAGGCCGGCACCAGCTCGAGCACCCGCCCGTCGACGACCACGCCGGCTGCTCCGACCAAGGTGGCGGCGACCGCCCAGAACCCCGGCAACGTCTCGCTGCGGGTCCTCAACGGCAGTGGGCGCAGCGGCATCGCCAGTGAGGTCTCCGACCAGATGTCGGCGCAGGGATTCGACGTCCAGGGCGTCGCCGACGCGTCGGAGAACCGCACCGACACCGTCATCCGGTACGGCACCGGTTCGGAGGACTCTGCGGCCACGGTGGCCGAGATGTTCCCGGGCGCCTCGATCCAGCTCGACCGCACGGTGCGCGACGGTGTGGAGGTCATTCTGGGGTCGGAGTTCGACGGATCGGTCGGGACGGCTCCCGCGGTCGGTACGACGCTCTCGGCGTCGTCGTTGCCGCCGGCGGCCAACACCTCGAATCTGCCCAATGACCTGGCCATCACCAACGCCGGTGACACCACCTGTTCGTGACCTGCACCACGCCGTTCGGCGGGTATGACGGCCCTCGTCGAACCGCCGATCACCGTTCACGGTGTGTTCACCCGGCGGGTGACGGTGAGCGCTCGACACAGGCAGTAGCCTTGATACATGCGGACCGCCTACCAGGAACAACTCCACTCACTCAACACCATCCTGGGTGAGATGTGCGACCTCGCGGGCTCGGCGATGGAGCGCGCGACCCGCTCGCTGCTCCAAGCCGATCTCGCGATCGCCGAAGAGGTCATCAGTGAGAACGACCGGATGAACGAACTCGCCACCCGCGCCGAGGAGCAGGCCTTCGGGCTGCTGGCCCTGCAGGCCCCGGTGGCAGGTGATCTGCGCGGCATCGTCAGCGCGCTGCAGATCGTCGCCGACGCCGACCGCATGGGCGCGCTCGCGCTGCACGTCGCCAAGGTCGCACGCCGTCGCCACCCCGCCAAGGCGCTGCCCGAGGAGGTCGCAGGCTACTTCGCGGAGATGGGCCGGTTGGCCGTGCATCTCGCGCGGAACGCCCGCGAGGCCCTCGATTCGCAGGATCCGCAGGCCGCCGTCCGTCTCGAGGAGGACGACGACGCCATGGACGACCTGCACCGTCACCTGTTCACCGTGCTGATGGACCGGGAATGGGACCACGGGGTGGCCTCCGCGGTCGACATCACCCTGCTCGGCCGCTACTACGAGCGTTTCGCCGACCACGCCGTCATGATCGGACGCCGAGTGGTGTTCCAGGCGACCGGCAAGACTCTCGCCGAACTGGACGTCTAGGGCGTCTCACCCTGGTCACTTCCGCTTTCGTGGTGCAGCACGCTCCTGTGTGCTGCACCACGTTTCGTGTCTGCGTGTGATACCCGATCCGAGGTCACCGATCGGTGTGCATCGGGGCCTGGCGACCGGCTAGCGTAGCTCGTCATGAGCCTGCACTCTCCCGCCGACCAGGATGTCAACGCCGCCGGGGATCAGGGCGACGTCGGAGCCGGGGTGTGTGCCCGGCAGCTGCTCACCTACGCCGGGGTGATCGCGTCGCTGCTGGTGCTACTCGCGATTCTCTACCTCAACATGTGACAACACCTCAGCACGTGACAGGACCACGACATACGACGAGTCCCCGGCCGCCGATGGCTTCGTGCTACTGCCAGGCGGTCCGGGGACTTCGGTCGTTGCGTGCTCCCGGCCTCAGCCGAAGCGTCCCGAGATGTAGTCCTCGGTCTCGCGCTTGGTGGGGTTGGAGAAGATCGTCTCGGTGTCGTTGATCTCGACGAGCTGGCCGGGCTGGCCGACCCCTTCGAGGTTGAAGAACGCCGTCTGATCGCTCACCCGCGCGGCCTGCTGCATGTTGTGGGTGACGATGACGATCGTGTAGTCCTTCTTGAGCTCCCCCATCAGGTCCTCGATGGCCAGGGTCGAGATGGGGTCGAGCGCCGAGCACGGCTCGTCCATCAGCAACACATCCGGGGAGACCGCGATCGCGCGGGCGATGCACAGACGCTGCTGCTGACCGCCGGAGAGCCCGCCACCGGGCTTGTCGAGGCGGTCCTTGACCTCTTCCCACAGGTTCGCGCCGCGCAGGCTGCGTTCGCACACCTCGTTGAGCTGCGACTTGCCCCGCACACCCTGCAGTTTGAGCCCGGCGACCACGTTGTCGCGGATCGACATCGTCGGGAACGGGTTGGGGCGCTGGAACACCATGCCGATGGTCGTACGGACGCTGGTGGGGTTCACGCCCTTGCCGTAGATGTCCTCACCGTCGAGCAGCACGCTGCCCACCGCGTAGGCGCCCGGGATCTCCTCGTGCATCCGGTTGAGGGTGCGCAGCACGGTCGACTTGCCGCAGCCCGACGGGCCGATGAACGCGGTGATGCTGCGCGGCGGTACCGAGAGCGTCACGTCCTTCACGGCGTGGAACTTGCCGTAGTAGATGTTCAGGTCTTTGATGTCGAGGCGCTTGGCCATGGAACTACTTTCTTTACGGCGTTGGATGAGCCTTGGCCACACAGCCCCTTTCGACTGCGGGCGCGGCTCAGACTTACTTGGTCTTGGGGGCCAGCAACTTCGAGAGCACGGCGGCGAACAGGTTGAGGACGGCGACGATGATGATCAGGGTGAGCGCGGCGCCCCAGTAGTAGAACGACGACGCGGGCTGACTCGCCGCCCACATGTCCTTGATGAACAGGGGCAACGAGTTCATGCCGCCCTCGAACGGGTTGGTCTTGACCATGGTGCTCGCCGGTCCGGCGAGGATCAGCACCGGCGCGGTCTCACCCATGATGCGGGCGATGGCCAGGAAGATGCCCGACAGCATGCCCGACAGCGCGGTCGGGATGACGATGCGCATGATGGTCTTCCACTTGGGGATGCCCAGCGCATAGGAGGCTTCGCGGAGTTCGTCGGGAACGAGTTTGAGCATCTCCTCGGTGGAGCGCACGACGATCGGGATCATCAGCAGGATCAGTGCGAGGCTCACCATGAAGCCGCTCTGCCCCATCGACAACCCGATGACGAAGACGGTGAAGATGAACAGCGTGGCCACGATCGACGGCACGCCGGCGAGGATGTCGACCATGAAGCTGACCGGCTTCACCAGCCGCGACGTCGGATACTCGACGAGCATGACCGCGGTCAGCACAGCGATCGGCACCGAGATGATCGCGGCGACGAGCGCCTGGATGATAGAACCGATGATGGCCGGCGCGACGCCCGCCCCGAACTGGGTGGTGGTGTCGATGCCGTAGGCGTCGCCGAACCACCAGTTCGGGTCGGTGATGGCACCGACGCCCTTGGAGATGACCGTCCACAGCAGCCACACCAACGGAATGACGCCGATGACGAAGCATCCGATGAAGATGCCCTTCGCCGAATTGTTGCGCAGTTTCCGGCTCAGCGAGACCTCGCGAAAGGCCGTGCCGGAGGCCTTGATCGGGCCGCCCCCGGGAGTTTTGTCCATCGTGACGGTCATCCGTTCACCTTTCCACCGGCGACCGAACGGGCGATCGCATTGACCACGAATGTGAGGATGAACAGCACCAGACCTGCTGCGATGTACGCACTCTGGGTGTCGCGGCTGCCGACGAACTCGCCGACGTCGCGGGCGATCTTGGAGGCGAAGGTGTCACCACCCTCGAACAGCGACCACTTGAGGCGGCCGACAGCCGAACTCAGGATGATCATCACTGCGATGGTCTCGCCCAGTGCGCGTCCGAGGGCGAGCATCGACGCGGCGATCATGCCGGAGCGTCCGTAGGGGAAGGAGGTCATCCGGATGACCTCCCACTTGGTGGCGCCGAGCGCGAGCGCGGCCTCCTTCTGACCGCTCGGCGTCTGGCGCAGCACCTCGCGGGTGATGGAGGTGATGATCGGCAGCATCATGATCGCGAGCACGATGCCCGCGGTGAAGACGGTGCCGCCGCCGGCGACCGACGTGCTGCCCGAGGAGAACAGGAAGAACCAGCCCAGCGAGCTGTTCAACCATTCCGCGAACGGCGCGATGAACGGCGCGAGGATGTAGATGCCCCAGAGGCCGAAGATGATCGAGGGCACCGCGGCGAGCAGGTCGATGACCGCACCGAGCGGCCGGGAGATCTGCCGCGGTGCGTATTCGACGAGGAAGACCGCGATGCCGATGGCGATCGGCGTCGCCAGCGCCAGGGCGAAGACCGACGACAATGCGGTGGCCCGGAACAACTCCCACACACCGAAGCGCACGGAGTTGCCGTCGAAGTTCGACTGGCTGACCTGCCACTCCGAGGAGAACAGGAAGTTCGCGTTGTTCGCCGCGATCGCCGGTATGGCATCGACGATCAGTGAGATACCGATACCGGCGATCAGGGCGATGACGAAGAACCCGGTACCCCGGGCGAGATAGGAGAAGACGCGGTCACCGGTGGCACCTCGGTGGCTACGCAGGCCCGGGTGGAGTTGCTCGTCGAGTTCTCGCTCTTCTTCGGGCGGTAACTGGTTGGGCGTTTCGGGCGGCTGCGCGCCGGGGTCGTACGGATTGTCCGTATGACCCCGGCCCGTACCGGTGGTGTCATCCACTGACATAACTCTTATCGCCTAGGGTTCGGGTACTTCGAGGTGTTTCGTTGACGTTCGCGCCGCTTACTGAATGGCGTTGATCGAGGCCTGCAGCTTCTGCTGGAAGTCACTCGGGAGCGGGATGTAACCCGCGTTGATCAGTTCCTGCCCTTGATTCTGCGGCGCCGAGGCGACCGAGAGGAAGGACTTGACGCCCTGCCCGACCGAGGTGTCGGAGTACTTCGAGCAGACAATCGAATATGTTGCCAGAACGATCGGGTAAGCACCGGCCGAGGTGGGCTTGTAGAACGACGAGGTGTCGATCACCATGTTGTGGTTGTCCGGGCCGTTCTTGAGGGTGGCCGACTCGATGGTCTTGCCACCCGACTCCGCCGTCAACGCCACACCGCTGCGATCCTGATCGGTGATGATCTTGGCCATCGACAGGTTGTTGGACTGCGCGTAGGCCCACTCGACGTAGGCGATCGAACCCGGGGTCGGCTTCACGGCCGAACCCACACCGGGGTTGCCCTGCTTGCCCTCGCCAACACCGCCGTTGAAGGTCTTGCCGTCACCCTTGGTCCAGCCACCGGCAGCGGTCAGGTACTTCTGGAAGTTGTCGGTGGTACCCGACTGATCGGCGCGGTAGATGACGCTGATCGGGGTCGCCGGCAGGGTCTTGCCCGGGTTATCGGCGGTGATCACCGGATCGTTCCAGGTCTTGACCTCGCCGCTGAAGATCTTGGCCAGCGTCGGGCCGGACAGTGCGAGGTCGCTGACCCCGTCGACGTTGTAGGCGACCGCGATCGGACCGAAGACCAGCGGCAGCTGCCAGGCCTCGGAACCGGTGCAACGCGCGGCTGCCTTGCTGATCTCGTCACCCTTGAGCGGGGAGTCGGAGCCACCGAAGTCGGTGAGGCCCTGGGTGAAGTCGGAGACACCCTGGCCGGAGCCGCCGCCACCGTAGGCGAGCTCGTAGCCCGGGCAGGTCTTGGCGAACGACGTGGAGAAGATCTTCATCGCGTTGGCCTGGGCGGTCGAGCCGCTGGCCTTGAGCGACTGCTTGCCCTCGCATTTGACATTGGCGACGGCCGACGCGGGTGCCGCGCTGGTGGTCCCCTTGTCCGCGTTACTGCTACACGCGCCGAGAATGAGGGCCGAGCTGGCCGCCATGGCGGCGACAACAGCACCTGTACGACTCAATTTCACTTCTGGTTCCTCCAGCATCAAAACACGGCAGTCGGGCCATGCGACCCTGCCCGGTCGAGCTGACCTTATGGGGCAGTGATGGACGGTCCCCCGACGAAAGGTGAACGGAAGATGAATTGGACGACTCGGACATGTCGATTCCGGTCACATCGTCTCCCGACCGGATGCGTAGATCGGACAATCACCCCTCGGAGCTGGACCGATACGTCCCATTTCGGGTCGCTGTGGCCCTCCACACGCCGACACCGCGTGCCACGCGCCACGCGTGGCCTGCGGCCCGCGCTCGGCACCCGGGTGAGCGTGCGGTGAATGCCGGGTTGCCGTCGGGTGCGCGCCAACGCAAAGCCCATCCCGACGCCTTCAATTTAGGTAAGGCTTGGTAAAGTTGTCACGATTCTCATGGCGACACAGCGAACCCCTGATCCCGCACTCCCGACATCCCGGGTCGCGATGCCACGCGGGTCCATCCCTCGGCAATCGGTTCGCAGCGCGGCCCTCGACCGCCACCACAGCCGCCGGCGCTCGGCGTTGGTCGTGGGACCAGTGGTGGTTCAGTCCGTGGCGCAGGTGCGCGAGCGAGTGCGCGCGATGGCTGCGGCCGGCCCGTTCACGCGGGTGGGCCTGCACCCCACACCAGCGCGTGCACGATGGACCCACGATCCCGACGCCGGTGGTTGCCAGGTGCGGGCGAGCAGGGGCGGCGACGATCCGCTGCGTCTGCTCGACGAGGTCCGCAGCGGCCCCGATCGGCCCCTGCGCGTCGTACTCGGTGACGAGCACATCGCCATCGATTTCGATCACGGTCTCGGCGACGCCGCACTGCTCAACGTCGTCGTCGCGGTGATCCTCGGGTCCACCGATCCGCATGATCGCCGGACGTGGCGCCGATTCGGCCACCGCACACCGCCGCTGGCGCTAGCCTCGGCCGCGATCTGCGCGGATCCACGCCGCGTGGTCGCGCTGGCGCGGCT
>NZ_MVPX01000375.1:0-2103 GCF_002043085.1 Gordonia sp. i37
CCCGCGTCTATCTCCCCCGATCCCGGAACACGCTCGCGAATTTCTCTGCCGGACTGGCATTTCCGGTTCCGCCCGGCAGTGACCCGGACGAACTTCAACGCGCCCTGACGGCGTCGGCACGGATGGGGCGGCCCATCGCCAACCTTGCGATCACCTCGGTCAAGACGCTCGCGTCCTCCCGGCGCACAGCCGACCCACCGCCCGCGGCACTCACCGATGTGCCGGTGCCGCTGCTCCATTCAAGTGTGGGCACCGTGCCGGGCCGCGATCACCGCTGGACGTGGCTGGCCGACGAGCGGGCGCGGGTGTTCTCGGTCGCCGACCCCCCGACGCCGCAGGGCCTCACCGTGACGACCGCGCTCGTCGGAGGCGGGATGTCGGTGGCCGCAGCCTATTTCGACGACGCGGTGTCCTCCGCCGCGGTCGCCGACGCACTCGCCGCCCTGCCCGATCGTCTCCGTGCCCTGGTCGCGCTCACCTGAGCGCGTATCGACCGAGCACCCACACCCAGGAGTCCCCTCATGCCCAGGAGTCCCCTGATACGTTGTCAGGTCGCGATCATCGGTGCCGGCCCGGCGGGTTTGTCGCTGTCGATGATGTTGCATCGTCAGGGTATCGACGCCGTCGTCCTCGAGGCGCGAGACGAGGCGCACGTGCGCGCCCGGGTTCGCGCCGGCGTGATCGAACAGACCACCGTCGACACCCTGACCGAACTCGGCGTGGCTGACCGGCTACACGTACAAGCGCTGCGCCACAACGGTTTCTACCTGCGCTACGACCGCCACACACACCACCTCGACTTCCACCGACTGACCGGGCGCAACGCCTTCGTCTACGGACAGGCCGAGATCGTCGCCGACCTCATCGACGCACGCACGGCGGCCGGGTTGCCGCTGGTGTTCGACGCCGCCGACGTCGAGATCGGCCCGACGGACGGCCCCACCACCGAGGTCACCTACACCGTCGACGGCCGCACTCATCGCCTGACCGCCGACTTCGTCGCCGGCTGCGACGGCTTCCACGGGGTCTCCCGGACCCGGCTGCCGTCGTCGGTGCGCACCATCGAACGCGTGTATCCCTTTGCATGGCTGGGTATCCTGGCCCGAACCACCCCGGTGACCGAGGAAGGCATGTACTGCGCCCACCCCGACGGACTGTCGGTCCACAGCATGCGCGGCACACACATCACGCGCCAGTACCTGCAGGTGCCGGCCGACACCGATCTCGCCGACTGGCCCGACGAACGCATCTGGGCCGAATTACGCAGGCGCAGTGCCTCCGACGACCACCCGGAACTGCAGACCGGAGAGATCTTCGACCGCAGCCTCGCCCCGCTGCGCAGCGTGGTCACCGAACGCATGCAGCACGGTTCGCTGTTCTTGCTCGGCGACGCCGCCCACATCGTGCCGCCGACCGGCGCCAAAGGGCTCAACCTTGCCGTGTCGGACGCGAGCGTGCTGTCCCATGCCCTCGGGGTGTTCTACCGCGACGGTGACCGCACCCCCCTCGAGAACTACACCGACACCACGCTGCCGCGGATCTGGCAGGCGCAGAATTTCTCCTGGACGCTGACCTCGGTGCTGCACCGCTTCACCGACGACCCGTTCGACTGGGGGTTGCGGCGCGCGAAGCTGACCCGGTGGGTCGCTTCCCGTGCCGAGCAGGAGGCGCTCGGCGAGGTCTATCTCGGGTTACCGTTTCCCACCCCGTGGCGCCCGGAGTGAGACCGGTCACTCGCGGAACCGATTGGTAGCGAAGGCAACTCGTCGACGTCGAGGCCGAGCACCCGGCGGCACACGTCGAGCGCCGCGCGGTGATCGAGGTCGGATTCGGTGCGCGTTCCCCGCGCGTCGGTGACGATCAGCCGATAGTGGTCGATGCCGCCGGTGATGCTCACGCGGCCGCCGTCGACGGGCCGGGTGGCGATGAGCGAGCCGGTGAATCGGGACCGCGGCGAGGTGCTGTGCCACCAGGCCATCGCCTCGAACTCGGCGAGTTCCCGCGTGCACGGCTCCAGAAGGTAGGCCGCCGAATCGAATTCGATCCGGCGTTCGGCGACCGAGTCGAGGTCGATGGGCCGGCAGACCATCTCGCCACCGAATC
>NZ_MVPX01000376.1:0-12997 GCF_002043085.1 Gordonia sp. i37
GGAGCCACTGCTCTGCGCCGACCTGCGCCAGCACGGCCATGTGCCCGAGCGGCGGGCCGAGACCGGCGGCCGACTCCACCCTCGCGCCGACGACGTGCGCATCGATACCCAGTGCGCGCAACGCGAGCAGCAGCAGTCCGTTGAGTTCGTAGCAGATCCCGCCCCGACGGCCGTCGACGAGCCTGTCGACGATGACACGCGGATCCACCTCGACGGGTGTCCCGAGATGAATACCCAGATTCTCGAACGGGATTCGCCGATGTTGCGCGGTCGCGATCGCGACGACCAGGTTCGCCGGGTCCGCGGCGACATCGGTCACGCCGATCCTCGACAGATACGCGGCCGGCCGAAGCTGCGCCCCCGCGCTGATCGGCGAGGTGCCGGTTGCGTCCACGACAACAGGATAGGCTAACCTCATATTCTATGGCGCCCGAGGTCTTCTGGTACATCAATCCGACCGACGGTGACGTCCCGTGGGAACCATCGCTGCGGACCGAACCCACCTTCGAGGTGATCCGCCATCAGGCCCGCACCCTCGACCGGCTCGGCTACCGCGGGGCGCTGACCACCGCCCGCGAACCGATCGCGCTCGTCCCCGAGACCGAGAATCTGCGCTTCTTGATCCCGGTCTACCCGGGCGTGAAGCCACCGGCGATGCTCGCCGAGGAGGCACAGGTCTTCGACCAGTACTCGGGCGGGCGGCTGATCTTCAATCAGGTCAACGGCGCCGACGCCGTCCTCGCCCGGTACGGCCAGTACGCCTCGAAGGCGCAGCGGTACCGGCTCTCGGCCGAATACTGGACCCAGGTCAAACGTCTCTACGCCGACGCCACCGATGCCTACGACGGCGAATTCTTCTCCTACGGACCGCGATACAAGCCCGCGATCCCCGGCCCCCGACAGCCCGGTGGCATCGAGGTCTGGGGCACCGGCGCGTCACCTGAGGGCATTGCCCACGCGGCCGAGGTCCTCGACGTGTACCTGTCGTTCATGTCGGCACCCGCGGACCTGTCGACGCTGTTCGCCCGGGTTCGCGACGCCGCCGCGGGCCGCGGCCGGTCGCTGCGCTTCGGGGTGCTCGCCAGCGTCATCGTGCGCGAGACCGACGAGCAGGCGTGGGAGCGGTTCTCCGATCAGCTGTCCCGCACACGCCCGGAGACGGTGCTCGCGACCGCCGACCGCAACCTGCGCAGCTTCGGCTTCCCCGGGCTCGACGAGATCACCAGTCCCGACCCGCAGGTGCAGGGCCGTATCGACGCCCTGAGTGCCGGGCGCATCCCCGGGCGCGACCTACTCGAGTTCGCCCCGAGCATGGCCGCCGGGCTGACCACCTGGACCGCCGCCGAACCTCCCTTCGACATCGCGGGCAAGGGCACCGGAACGTACTTCGTCGGCAGCGCCGAGAACGTGGCCCGCGCGATGAACACCGTTGCCGCACAGGCCGGTATCGACATCTGGATTCTGTCGGGCTGGCCGCTGGCCGCGGAGGCCGAGATCGCCGCCGATCTCCTGCTGCCGCTGCTCGGTGCGCCCGCCACCCCCGCGGTGGCCTGACGGCCCGCTATCGGCGCAGACGCACCGTGGCCACCACGCCGCGGTGATCGGATCCCGGTAGGTCCACCGTACGCAGCGACGTCGGTACCGGCCCACCGCGGGTCATGACGTGATCGATCCCCAGCATCGGTGGTATCCGACGGTTCGCGGGGTACGTGGCGGCGGCGCCCGCGCCGGTGAGTTCGGCGGCGTCGAGCAGGCCCGGTGATCCGTCGGGACCGTGGCCGCGCAACAACTCTCGGAACTGCCGATGATCCCAGGTGGAGTTCATGTCGGCGCCGACGATCGTCGGGAGTGTCTCGGCGTTCAGGATCGACGAGAGTCGGGAGAGTTCGGACTGCCAGCGCCAGGCCGGCTCCGGCCACGGCGGCAACGGATGCAGTGCGTAGACGGCGTGGCGGCCGTGGCCGTCGATGTCGGCCACCGCGCGCACGTTCCCCAGGCGGAAATGCTCCAGCACCATACCCTCGACGAGGGGGAACCGGGAGAAGATGCCGATCCCCCGGCCGTCGGGCAGGGCGTGGGTGAACGAATACCCCAGCGTCGCAGCCAGAGTCGAGGAGCGTAGGCGCGTCAGCGCCGCGTCGGTGAGTTCGACGACGGTCAGAATGTCGACCTTCTCGGCGCGCACCGTGGCGGCCAGCGCGTCGGTGTCGGCGGCGCCGAGGTAGATGTTGGCCTGCATGACCACGAGATCATCGGCCCGCGCCGACGCCGAGCCGACGTAGAGCGGTACCTGGGTCACCACGCCGGCCGCCACCACGAAGGTCGCGAGCACCGCACCGAGCCTGCGCCGTGCGGCGAGCAGCGCGGCCAACCCGACGATCGAGGCCAACACCAGCAACGGCGTGAACGCGGCGATCCGGCTGGCCGTCGAGCTGGTCAGCGGCGAATGATGGGCGGCCACCCCGGCGGCGCCCGCACCGACCAGCACCACGCCGACAATCGTTGTCACCCAATGGATCACACTCCACCGGATCACACCCCGCCGAATCACACCGAAGCGGGTCACCCCGGTAGAGCTCGAACGACGACCACCTGTTGCCGGGGCCGGCTCACCCATAGGCGACGTCGATGGCGTAGCGGGTGAAGCCCAATCGCTCATAGGTGTGCTGCGCCGCGGTGTTGTCACCCTCCACGTACAGCAGCACCTCGTCGACACCCCGCTCGGCAAAGTAGTGCAGACCCGCCAGCGTCAGCAGCCGCCCGAGACCGCGACCCTGCGCGGCCGGATCGACACCGACGACGTAGACCTCGCCGAGCCCCGGCCCCTGCGTCTTGGTCCAGTGAAAACCCAAGAGCGGTCGGCGATCTGATTCGCCGGCACCGGCCGCGGCGTCGAACGCCAGGAACAACCCGGCCGGGTCGAACCAGTCCGATGCCACGCGCTCGGTGATCTGCTCGGGGGCCCACCCACCCTGCTCGGGGTGCCAGGCGAAGGCGGCGTTGTTGACGCGAAGGATCTCCGCGTCATCCGAAGACCCTGCGTAGGTGCGCAATTCGATGTCGGCGGGGACGTCGAGGGCGGGTAGGCCATCGGCTCCACCGGTTCGCCGCAACTGCAACAACTCTCGCCGACGCTGCAGCCCGAGCGATGCGGCCAACGCCTGCGCGGCCGGGAGATCGCCGTGCGCCCAGGCCCGCACGGCGTCCGAGGTGGGGGCGGCGCCGGCACGTTCGCGCGCCGCCGTGAAGGCGGTTTCGAGGAGTGCCCGGCCGTGCCCCCTGCGACGCTGTTCAGGATCGACGACGGCCTCGATCATCGCCGGCTCGTCGTCACGGCCGGCAACGATGTTGGCGTAGCCGGCCGCGCTGATGACGTGTCGAACGCCCACGCCGGCACCGTCGATGGCGAGGACGGCCTGTTCCGACAGTGGCGCCACCCCGTCGGCCGCGGTCGCTGCCGCGACGACACGGTGTGCGTGGGCGGCCATCTCGGGCGTCAGGGACTCGATGACGTCAACCTCGGGGACCTCGACCTCAGGGGGCACTGAACTCCTCGTCGAAGGGATCGATCCGGGTGTCGCCGATGTCGCCGAGGTCCTCGCCGGGGAGTTCGTCTCCCGCGTCCGCGGTCTCGTCGTCGGCGGTCTCCGCCGAGGCGGAGCGGCCGCGCGTCGGGCGCACGGCCTTGTAGCCCACGTTACGGACGGTGCCGATCAACGACTCGTGGTCGCTGCCGAGTTTCGCGCGCAGGCGCCGGACGTGGACGTCGACGGTGCGGGTGCCACCGAAGAAGTCGTATCCCCAGACCTCCTGCAGCAACTGCGCCCGGGTGAAGACACGACCGGCGTTCTGCGCCAGATACTTCAGGAGCTCGAACTCCTTGTAGGTCAGATCCAACGGGCGCCCGCGCAGACGGGCGGTGTAGGTGCCCTCGTCGATGACCAGCTCACCGAGCGTGACCTTGCCGGAGGCCTCCTCGGCGCTGATGCCGCGGGTGCGCACGACCAGCAGACGCAGGCGGGCGTCGAGTTCGGCGGGGCCCGTCCCGGGCAGCAGGAACTCGTCGAGTCCCCAATCCGCGTTCACCGCGACCAATCCGCCCTCGGTGAGCACCGCGGCCACCGGCACCGCCGATCCGGTGCTGCCGAGCAGCCGGCACAGTCCGCGGGCCGCGGCCAGGTCGGTGCGGGCGTCGACGATCGCGACGTCGGCGTTACCCGCCTCCATCAGCGACGACACCTCCGTCGGAGCCACCCGCACGGTGTGCGCGAGCAGCGACAGGGACGGCAATACCGACTCCGGGTTGGGATCGGCGGTCAACAACAGGAGATCCACGTCCTTCTCCGATCTTCCTCGTCGCGCCTCGCGCACCTTACGTCCCGAGGCAGGGGGCCTCGGGGATGGTCGTACCCCGTCTCCCGGCCACCTCGACGTTGAGGCGATCCACCGATCGCGCCTGAAAGGGCATGTTTACTCTGCCTTACCAACATGTGCGCGACAGATGACAGAATAGCCGCAATGTCACGTTCGGCTGTTAACAAGGCAGACTCGGAGGCCGTGACCTCGGACGCAGCGACCCCCGCACCCTCGCGACATCGGCTGCGACGCACGCTTCTGGTGACGCTTGCGCTCGTCGTCGTCGTGGGTGCCATCGCGGCGATCGCCGACACCGTCGCGGCAAGTCGCGGCGAACATCGCCTCTCGACGTCCCTCGCGAGTGCACCGGGTATCGCTTACCGGCCCGAGGTGACGCTCGGCGGCTTCCCGTTCCTGACCCATGCCTCGTCCGGCGAGTTCACCGGCGCCACGATCACCGCCCGCGGGGTGCCGATCGCGCAGGGATGCTCGTATCCGGCGGCCGGCCCCTGCTTCGCCGAACTCGGGGCGACACTCGGGGCGCTGCGGGTCCCCGACGGCTTCGACATCGGGCCCACCGACACCCTGCACATCGATTCGGTCACCGCCTACTCGCGACTGGACTCGGTGAATCTGGGCCGCATGCTGGGCATCCTGGATCTCACCGTCAACACCCCCGCCGGCCCCGACCGTGTCGGCGGCGGCGGACCCCAGTTCGGCAACCTCGAGCGCACCTCGGGGATCGTGCTGACCGGATCGGTGGCGCTGCCGCCGGCCTCGGCGCCGCCAACCGGTGCGACGCCGAGTCCGCAGCGCGCGCCGTCGGCCTCGGAGTACCCGGGCCCGCGGACCAGGGTCAGCGTCACCGTCGAGGTATCGGTGCGCGATGGCCGGCTGCACCTGCAGGCGACGGGCTTCTACACCGGGCCCGAAAAGCACGTCGACGCACCGGAACTCGCCGGCGCCGACAAGTCCGCTCTACGCGCGGCCGTGTTCGCGCGTTTCACCGCCACGCTGCCGCTGCTGCCCATGCCGTGGGACCTGCCGGCGACCGGGGCACACAGCTCGGGCAGCGACATCCTGCTCACCGCCGGGTCCGGGCCACGCGACCTGCTGCCCGCGCGCTTCTGACCTCGACGATCGCAACCACGGCCGGGCCGGGGACACGCTTGCGGCGGGCACCGCTCGCTGTTGTACCCTCGTGGACATGCAACAGCGCCGTGAGTTCATGCTCACCCGCCGCCGGGCGATCGACTTCTGTCGAGTCGCCGACTGTTGCTGTCGCATCACGATGTGATCGTCTCGCTCGCGCCGGCCCGTCCCGCCCGAGTCGCACGGTCACTCGATGCCGGCCGGTCCAGGCGCGTTTCCCATGACGACGCCGTCCACCGAGATCCCGGGCTCTCCGCCGATCATGCCGTCATCATCCGCCGAAGTTCGTCGGCGTCCGACGCCGATCGCCTTCATCGCTGTTTCACGATCATCTCCACTACACCCGATACCCACATCTACGGGAGGAAACACCCATGGCACGTTCCGACGTCCTGGTCAGCGCCGATTGGGCTGAGCAGAACCTGCACACCGACAAGGTCGTGTTCGTCGAGGTCGACGAGGACACCAGCGCCTACGACGGCGGCCACATCGAGGGCGCGGTCAAGCTCGACTGGAAGACCGACCTGCAGGATCCGGTTCGTCGTGACTTCGTCGACCGCGAGCAGTTCTCCAAGCTGCTCTCCGAGCGCGGTATCGCCAATGACGACACCGTCGTGCTCTACGGCGGCAACAACAACTGGTTCGCGGCGTACGCCTACTGGTACTTCAAGCTCTACGGCCACCAGGACGTGAAGCTGCTCGACGGCGGCCGCAAGAAGTGGGAGCTCGACGGCCGGCCGCTGTCCACCGATGCCGTGAGCCGTCCGGCCACCGAGTACAAGGCCGCCGATCCGGACAACTCGATCCGCGCCTTCCGCGACGAGGTCGTCGACGCCATCGGCGCCAAGAACCTCGTCGACGTGCGCAGCCCCGACGAGTTCTCCGGCAAGATCCTCGCCCCTGCCCACCTGCCGCAGGAGCAGAGCCAGCGTCCCGGCCACATCCCCGGTGCCATCAACGTGCCGTGGAGCAAGGCCGCCAACGAGGACGGCACCTTCCGCAGTGACGACGAACTCGCCGAGCTCTACAAGGACGCCGGCCTCGACGGCGAGAAGGAAACCATCGCCTACTGCCGCATCGGCGAGCGTTCCAGCCACACCTGGTTCGTTCTGCAGGAGCTGCTGGGCCACAAGAACGTCAAGAACTACGACGGCAGCTGGACCGAATACGGCTCGCTCGTCGGCGTTCCGGTTGAACTGGGAGAAGGTAAGTAATCATGTGTGCTGCACCCAAGCAGGGACAGAAGCTGCCCGCGGGCGTCGATGTCGAGAAGGAGACCGTCCTGACCGGACAGGTCACCGACAACTCCGGGAGCCCCGTCGCGGGTGCGTTCGTGCGGCTGCTCGACGAGACCGGTGAGTTCACCGCCGAGGTCGTCGCCAGCCCCACCGGCGACTTCCGCTTCTTCGCCGCGCCCGGCAAGTGGACGCTGCGTGCGCTGAGCTCGGTCGGCAACGGTGACGTCACCGTCAGCCCGGACGGACCCGGCGTGCACACGCACGACATCACCGTCAGCAAGTAAGTCCACACGGACTCCCCGACGGCCCGGTCACCCTCGCGGTGGCCGGGCCGTCGGCGTTCTCACCTGTTCTTCCTCGGGTCTTCCCAGGGCGGCCCGTGATTCATCTTTCACTCGGCCGGTCCGACGACGTCCGCGCACACCCCGAGAGGTAAACTGCCACCCGTGGTCCTCTTCTTCGAAATCCTGCTGGGTCTGGCAACGCTGCTGATCATCTGGTTCACGCTGTACGTGATCTACCGCCTGGTCAACGACGAATCGTGACCCTGCCGTCCGACGGACAACCCGACCCCGACGGGGCCGATATCCCACGTCGGTCGGGTGACGAGGCGATCAACCAGGCCGAGGTCCGTGCCGCCGAATCCGGCAGCCGCGAACGCAACGCCCCCTCGTGGGACGATCTGCCGTTGCCCGCGGACACCGCCAATCTGCGGATCGGCGCCGACCTGCATCCGGGCCTGCTCGCCCTTCTGCCGATGGTCGGAGTCTGGCGCGGCGAGGGCGAGGGCCACGACCCGGTCAGCGGCAACGACTACCACTTCGCCCAGCAGATCGTGGCCAGCCACGACGGACAGAACTTCCTCAACTGGGAGGCCCGTTCGTGGGTGATCGACGAGGACGGGAACTTCGTCCGACCCGATCTGCGTGAGGCCGGCTTCTGGCGGATCGGCGAGGACGACAGCATCGAACTCCTCCTCACCCACGCCGAGGGCTCCATCGAGCTGTACTACGGCCGCCCGCTCAATCAGACGTCGTGGAATCTGACCACCGACGTCGTCATCCGCTCCGAGTCGGGCAAGCACACCGGCGGCGCCAAGCGTCTCTACGGCATCGTGCCCGACGGCGATCTCGCCTACGTCGAGGAACGCGTCGATGCCGAGGGGGACCTCACCCCGCGCCTGTCGGCCAAGCTGCGGCGTCACGTCGGCTGACGCAATCGTCATGCTGCGCGATCACACGGGAGCCCCTCGCTCGCTACCGGTGTATCTCGCCATGATGTGGGTCCCGTTTCTATTCACCCTGGTCATGGGACCGCCTGCGCCCACCGCGGTCACGTCTGTCCTCGCGGTGGTGCTCATCGCACTCGCGGCCGGCACCGCTGCGCATCCGGTCGCCCGACGTCTGATGCTGCGTGTGCTGGCGGCGCTGCGCATCAGTCCGCAGCGCACTCCGCCACCGGTCGATCGCACGCTGTGGCGCCGGCGCCGCCGTCGTCGGACCCAATGGCAGCGGCAAGAGCACCCTGCTGCGGTGCGTCATCGACGACGATCGGCTCGACGCCGGCTCCATCGACGTTTTCGGGATGGCTCCAGACGATCGGTCGCCGCGCTTTCGCGCGCTTGTCTCCGCCGATACCGGCGACGACGCAACGTTCTTCGACGTGACTGTCGCAGAGCACCTCGAATTACTCGTCCGCACACATCGAACCGGCGCCACCGACGTCGACGCGGCGCTCACCCATGCCGGGCTCGGTGACCTTGCCGATCGCTACCCGCACACGTTGTCCTCCGGTCAACGACAACGTTTCGCACTCGCGGCAGCGTTCCTCCGGCCATCACGGCTGCTGGTGCTCGACGAACCCGAGCGTGCACTCGACGCCGACGGTCAACAATGGGCGGCCACCGAGATCGAGACTGCCGCTTCGTCGGGACGCGCCGTTCTCATCGCATCACACAGCGCGACGCTGGTGCAGCGCTGCGCCGACCAGATCGTGGAGTTGGGTCGATGAGCACCCGGTTCGGTGAACGTCTCGGCGGCCTACGGCCGCACTGGATGCGACGCTACGACGTCTCGTGGGTGGAGGTCGTCTTCTGCGTGGCGGTCCTCGCCGGCGGGGTCGGCACCCTGCTCGCGCCGTCGCGAGTTGCCTCGGTCGTTCAGCTCACCGGAGCGGCGGCCACTCATCCGCTGCCGGCGTTACTGATCGGCATCATCGTGGTCGCGGTCTTCGCGTCCCGTTGGGCGAGAGTGTGGGGTCCGGTACGCGTCTCACGGGCGGTCGCGCGATGGACCTTGTCGGGCCCAGCGCCGCGCGGACGCGTTCTGGGGAGGCACCTGGCGCGTGTCGGAATCTCGTCGATCCTCGTATGTCTCTGCGGTGCAGCACTGTTGGGACTTCTCCGGCCAGACCTCATGGTGGCATCGATGATCGTGGGCGGTACCGCGGGCCTGACGGCCGCCGGAGCGGCCTACCTCGCGCAAGTCGTCGATGATCGACGCCGTGGTATCGCCCCTCCCCTGCGGGAACTCTCCCCGGCCACCCTTCATCGCCGGACGATAGCGCCCACCGATGGATACTCGGGGGCGCTCGGCCTCACGGTCTCGACGATGGATGTCACCTGGCTCACCGACGCCCGGGTGGTTCGCTGGCAACGATGCCATCTCGCGTCCAGGGGCCCTCGACTCGTCGACTCACCGACGTTCTCGTTGGTGCAATTGGACTTTCGCCGTCTCCGACGCCATCCGGATTCGGTGATCCGCGCGTTGCTGTGTCTGATGGCTCTGATGGTCATCCCACAGGCGTTGTTGTTTCATCACGGATCTGCGGTGGTGGTCGCCGCGCTGGCCTACTGCGCGGGGAACTCGGTGACCGACGGGTTGCGCACGGCCGGCGGTGGTCGCGCACTCCGACGAGCACTCGCCCTCGACGATCGCACACTCTGGGCTGCTCACATGGTGGTTCCCGGCGTCGTGGTGGCGATTGCCACCTGCATAGCGGCCCTCGCCTGGCCGCTGCCCGGGTCGTCGGTCGTGGTGTTGTTCGTCGGCTCGACGATCGCGGTCCTGCGGCGCGCCACGCGACCGCCTCTTCCCTACGACTCGGTGGTGGTGAACGAACCTCTCGTCACCGGGGCATCCGTCCAACCCTTTCTGCTGACAACGCAGGCGCGAGGGTTGGTGGCAATGGCAGTCACCGCCGCCGCGGTGAGCATGCTCGGCTGAGCCTCACACCGACGGCGGCATGTGGCCCGTCGGTGTGTACGCGGGCGGTGCGTAGGCGGCCGGCACAGGCGCCTTGCCACCCCAGATGATTCCGCCGATTCCCAGCAGCACCACCACGACCCCGAGGACGACGTTCAGGATCGCCGACGGTCCGGCCGAGAACGTGTAGTGGGCGTCGACATACTGCGACGAGTCGTTGTCGAAGGTGCCGACCACAGCCGAGGGGTCGACGACCGCCACCGTCGCCACGCCCGCACCGATGACCCCGAACACCACGTTCACCGCGGAGAATCCGCGCCGGGCGACGTTGCACAGGATGAGGATCGACGACAGCAGCGTCGGGAAGAGGATGAGTAAGGGCAGTAGCACCCCAGGGAAGACGACCGCATGCGATCCGCCCATCAGCGGCAGTCCCTCACCCTGCGAGGTCCAGTGAGCCCATCCGTTGAACGTCGAGTCGCCGCCGTCGTTTGCGGTCACCGTCGCGAAGGTGAGAAACCCGAAAACACCGATCAGCAACCACGCCAGCATCGTGCACGCGGCAAACGTCCGCGTCAGCGCGACATGACGCAGCGGCGGCTTCGGCGGTGGTGTGAACGGTGCTGCCCCATACGCACCGGGCACCCCGTAGCCGCCCGGGTACTGGCCGCCACCCCACGGCTGCGGCGTCGACGGACCCCATTGCTGGTGTGGGTACGGATTCGAATAATGGCTCCCCGGTTCATTCACCGCGCATACGCTACCGCCAATCCCCCCATGCCACCCGGAAGGTCGATCAGCATGACGATTTGCCCGGTTTCCGCCGGAAACGTCGTACACGAGAACGTCATACACATCAGGCGTCATACCCATCAGGGGCGCACGTGGATGACGTCGACGACGACCGGCCGCCCGGAATCCCGCGCCGCCTGCACATAGTGGATGCCGGGGCCCGGTGGGATCGGGATCGATTCCCCGGGGAGCGCGACGACGAGGTCGAAGGCCCCGCCGAGCCCGGTCATCAGCACCGCGATCCGTCGCGGCCCCCGATTGTGGACCACGGCCATCCCCGCGACACTCTCGCAGCACACCCCGGCGTCCGTGGCGTCGTATCTTCCTGCGATGCTGTCGGACGCCGCACCCGACTGATCGGGCTCGGCCGACGGCGCCGGCGAATACGGCGTCCAGAACTCGTCCGCACCGGGCATACGCGGCCAATCGACCTCGTCTGGCCGTGGCGGGTGGATGAGGAAGGCGGGCTCACCGTCGTCGACGATCTGGCCGACGATGACCGGCCGCCCGCCGCGGCGTTCGGCCTGCAGCACGTGGAACTCGTTGTCCGGCAACGCCGCCGATGATCCTGCGCTCAGTGGCGTGAGCCGGGCACCCGACATCGCGGTGAAGCCGGGAATCGAGAGTACGGCGAGATCGGTGCGGCCGCGGTTGTGCAGGGTCAGACGCGAGTCCACGGAATCGGCAGTCAACGTGTACGTGAGCCCGCCGGCGTACCCCGCGATCCAGGTACCCGCGCCGTCGTCGTTCCAGTCGCGATCGCCCGGGGTGAGAAAGCGCGACAACCCGCCGGTGGGTACCGAGAACTCCCGCGTCGATGCGGTCGCAATGCCCACGGTTGCCGATGAGGCAGTTGCTGACGAATCCAGGATCCCGGTGTTCATGACGTCTCCCGCGTTGGTGAGCTGATCTGTGTGCCAGTCCACACCGGCCGGACAGCCCGAACACGAGTAGTGCACTACCCGAAAACCCGGGGTTCACCCCGACGGACCCCACACATGGAACGACCCCCGCACCGCCCGGGAATTCGGGCCGAGCGACCGGACCAGGTCGGGTGCGGGGGTCGGGTGACCACCTGGTATTCGCCGATGCGAGGGATCGATCGAGGGATATCAGATGGATCTCCGCGTCAGCGGATGGTCACCTCACTTGTCCGTTTGCCAATCAACTTCGGACCACCTCCTTCCATGTGTACCGACGAAACTACGCCGCAACCTCAAGCCCGGCAACAGGTTTTCGTTCCGGGGGTTTCACAGGGGAGATGTCACGTCAGTGCGCGACCGGGCTGAGGTCGACCACCCGAACCGACTCGGCACGCCCGGGATGCAGCGCCGTCGCCGGCAGCTGATGCGTCACCACCACCACGGTGCGATCCGGGGCGAACATGCCCGACGACGGGTCGAGAATCCGTGCCAGCAGGCGCTCGGCGTCGGCGGCGTCGAGATGCTCGGTCGGCTCGTCGAGTAGCACGATCGGCGCACGGTGCAGCAACGCCCGCGCAAGCAGCAGTCGCCGGCGCTGGCCACCGCTGAGCGATTCGGCGCCGCCGGTCAGTTCGGTGCCGAGCCCGTCGGGCAGTTCGGCCACCCAGTCGGCCAAACCCACCTCGGCGAGCGCCGCGTGCATCTCCTCGACGGTCACATCCCCGCGGGCGACGCGGAGGTTCTCCTCGAGCGACGTGGAGAAGATGTGCGCCTCCTCGGCGAAATAACATGTCGCCGAACGGATTGTCAGCTGCTGCCCGGCTTCGTCGGCGGCCGTTACCAACCCACCGCGGGCATCGAGCAGACCGGCCATCGTCAACAGCAGCGTCGATTTGCCGATACCACTGGGTCCGACGACGGCCATCCGTGCACCCGGCGTCAGCGTTGCGGTCACACCCGCCTCGGGGCCGAGCACGGCCGCATCCGACCACCCCCAGCGCAGAGCGTCGAGGCGCAGCGTCGCGGGCGCGGCGTGCACAGCGACGTCGTCGATCGCCGCATCCCCGACCGCCGAGTCCTCGCCGATCCGGCGTGCCCCGTCGACGAGTGCCATCACCCGTGCGGCGCTCTGCCGACTGCGCTCGAGTTGGATTCCCGCCTCGGTCAGCGGCGCCGTGGACTCGAAGGACGACAGCGGCAACAGGATCAACACGCCGAGCACCATCGGCGTCAGGAGGCCGGTGGTACTCGACACGCCGGCCAGCGAGCCGGAAACCCCCGAGGCGAGGCCGATCCCGATGACGCAGGCCGCGATCAGCGACGCCCCCAACGA
>NZ_MVPX01000377.1:0-26235 GCF_002043085.1 Gordonia sp. i37
CGACCAGCCCGACCACCAGGGCGAGCACAGCCACCAGCACTCCACCGGCGACGATGCGGCGTCGCCAATAGATTTCGGGTGGGAGTGGCCCTTGCGGTTCGATCACGCCCCAACGCTAACGGCCCCGCCGACCGCCCTCGGCGAGGTCGGTCGGCGTGTCGCATGAAACTTGCGGGGCCGGTGAGGTAACGGGGCCGGTGAGGTAACGGGCATCACGCGCGCACCACGGCCACGGAGTCTAGGCCGATTCGGCGTCGGGGAGTTCGGTGTGCTGGACGGGCAGGACGGCCTGACCGCTCACGCCGATATCGCCGTACACCCCGCGCAGCTGAACAGCGCCCTCGCTGAGGGCGTAGGTCAGCCCGACGATGGCCAGCTTTCCCGCGGCGACCCGGTCGGCGATGATCCGGCTGCGCTGCATCAGCAGCTGACCGGTCTCCACGACGTGCCTGGCCTCGAACTCATCGACACGCGTCAGGCCCTCGCTGCGGCCGGCCAGGATGCTGGGCGTCACCCGTTCGACGACGTCGCGGATGTACCCGCCGGGGATCTGCAGGTCGTCGAGCGCGTCGAGGGTCGCCTTGACCGCACCGCAGCTGTCGTGACCGAGGATCACGATCAGCGGCACCTCGAGGACCTCCGCTGCGTACTCGAGCGAGCCGAGGACCGCGGAGTCGAGGACGTGACCGGCGGTGCGAACGACGAACATGTCGCCGAGGCCCTGATCGAAGATGATCTCGGCGGCCAGGCGTGAATCCGCGCATCCGAACAGCACGACGTGCGGGTTCTGCCCGCCGGCGAGGCGGTGGCGGTCCTCGATACCCTGGCTGGGATGTTGCGATTCTCCGGCGACGAAGCGCCGGTTGCCCTCCAGGAGTACCTGCCATGCACGTTTCGGGGTGAGTCCGATCATGGGAACCAGTCTGCCACCAACCACCGTTCTCGCATGGTTCGATCGCCATGAACGCGATCTGCCCTGGCGTGCTCCCGGGCTTCCGGCCTGGCAGATCCTCATCAGCGAGATCATGTTGCAGCAGACCCCGGTGTCCCGGGTGATCGGCCCGTGGACCGAATGGGTACAGCGCTGGCCCAAGCCGTCGGCGATGGCGGCGTCGAGTCCGGCCGACGTGCTGCGCGCCTGGGGCAAGCTCGGCTATCCCCGGCGCGCGCTGCGTCTGCACGAATGCGCCAAGGTGCTGGCCGCCGACCACGATGACCGCGTCCCCGAGGACGTCGCCACCATGCTGAGCCTGCCGGGCATCGGCGACTACACGGCACGCGCGGTCGCCTGTTTCGCCTACGGACAGGCGGTGCCCGTCGTCGACACCAATGTGCGCCGGGTCATCGCGCGGGCGGTGCACGGCCGGGCCGAGCCGGGCAATCCGTCGCGCTCGGATCTCGCCGATGCGGAGGCCCTGCTCCCGCGGACGCCGCGTGGATCGTTCGCACGCACCGCGCCCCGTTATTCGGCGGCGCTGATGGAGTTGGGTGCGTTGGTGTGTACCGCACGCAACCCGCGCTGTGACGACTGCCCCATCACCGGTTGTGCGTGGGTGACGCTGGGCCGGCCCGCCCATGTCGGCCCGCGTCGTCGGGTGCAGAAGTTCGCCGGTACCGACCGCCAGGTTCGCGGACTGCTCCTGGACGTGTTGCGCGACAACGATTTTCCGGTCGATCGGACACGGCTGGACGCGGTGTGGATCACCGACACATCCCAGCGCGATCGCGCGCTGGACTCCTTGCTCACCGACGGGCTCGTCGAACTCACCGCCGACGGTCGGTACTGCCTGGCGGGTGAGGGATCGTGAGAGGCCGATTCCGACGTCGGCGAGCGTCTCCACCCTTCGGAGGACAGATCTCTACAGACCGGATGACACCGTGGGCGCAACTTCACCTGATTGCGGCTTTCACCTGCTAACTTGTCCCCCATGACAGAGCCGCCCAACGAGGGTCCTGACTTCAGAAAGCCGCAACAGCCCGGATACGGTCCGCCGAATCCGCAGGGCCCGGGAACCCCCGATCCCTACGGCTCCACGCAGTACGGGCAGACACCACCCCCGCAGCAGCCGCCGGGCTACGGACAGCAGCCCCCGTCCTACGGACAGCAGCCTCCCGGATACGGTCAGCAACCCCCGCCGTACGGACAGCAGCCGGGTTATGGTGCACCCGAATCCGGTGCTCCGGCAGGCGGATACGGCGCGGTGCCGCCGGGCGCCGCGCCCCCGCCGTACGGTGCACCCGGCGCCGGGGTACCCGGAGCCCCCGGGACACCGACGGGTGCTCCGCAGCAGGTAAACATCGGTGAGGCGCTGAGCTGGGCGTGGGCCCAGTTCAAGGCCAACCCCGGACCGATGATCGTGCCGGGACTGATCATGTTCCTCATTGGCGGCGTCATCGCCGCGGTCTATTTCGTGATCCTCGCGGTGTCCTCAACGACCACCACCTACGACAATGGCTACGGTGGCACCTACCAGGTGACGACCAGCAGCCTCGGAGCCGGTGGCCTGCTCCTCGGAATCGTGCTGTATGTGGTCGTTTTCGTCGCCATCATGTATCTGTCGGCGTCGATGATCACCGGCGCGCTCCGCGTGGCCGACGGTCAGCCGGTTTCCGTGGCGACCTTCCTGAAGCCGGATCGCTTCGGCCCGGTTGTCGGCACCGCCATCGTCGTCGGCCTGATCACCGCGGTCGGCCTGGTGCTCTGCATCATTCCCGGTCTGATCGCGATCTTCCTGCTGCAGTTCTCGATCTTCTTCGTCATCGACAAGAAGCTCGGCCTCGGTGCCGCGATGAGCGCATCGACCAACCTGTCGCGCTCATCGGTGTCGAACTCGCTGTTGACGCTCGTGGTCGCCTACGTGCTCTCCTACATCGGCACCATCCTCTGCTACATCGGCCTGATCGTGACGTGGCCGCTCGGGCAGCTGTTCTACGCGCACTGCTACCGCCGGTTGACCGGTGGTTATGTCGCTCCGGCGCCGGTGTAGGCGAAAGCCCCTCTCCGCACCGCCCTTTCATCAACGCCGACGCCCGTCGTCACCTCACGGTGGCGGCGGGCGTCGGCGTTGCGCGGCCCTCTACCGCAACCGCGACGACAAACCCGAGAGGAACGCCTCGACGGCCCCACGATAGAAGTCGGGTGCGTCGTCGTGGATCAGATGACCGGCCCCGGTGGCGAGTAAATACGTCGCGAAGTCATTGCCCGACGCCATCTTTCGCATCTGACCGGGCGGGGTGACGCCGGCTTGGGCCTCGATCACCAGACTCGGTACGCCGACTTTCCACCACTGCGCCCAGAAGTCCCGCCGACCCCACTCGTCGGCGATCGCGGTCCAGGTATCCAGGTCGCCGTGCAGCCGTCCGTCGTCGAAGGCCTCATAGAAGTAGCGACCCGCGACCGGACCGAACATCGCGACCGCCTCGGCAGGTGAGTCGAACCGCTCCGGCCAGGACGAGAACCACGGGGTCCAGTTCTCGGTGGTGCGGCCGCGGAAATCCGGGGCCATGTCCTCCACCACGAGCGCCGACACCAACTCCGGGTACCGGGCGGCCACACACCACGAGTGCAGCGCGCCCATCGAATGACCAACCAGCACAGCAGGACCCAGGTCGATCCAGGTGAGTATCTCGGCGAGGTCGGCGGCAAACCGCTCGGTCGACACCTGGCCCGGATCGGTGAGAACGGCGTCGGGGGCACCGGTGTGAAACGCCGCGTCGAAGGTGAAGACCCGACCGTAGCGCCGTAGCCACGGCACCTGCCGACGCCACGTGCGGCCCCGGCCCATCAGACCGTGCACGAGCACGATCGGGCCCACTCCCTGAGCCGGCTCGTCGGCGCCGAGTCCTCCGTAGTCGAGCAGCCCCCGGTCGAGCATCTCCCCGTCGGCCA
Organism: Gordonia sp. i37; assembly: GCF_002043085.1. Taxonomy (NCBI): domain Bacteria; kingdom Bacillati; phylum Actinomycetota; class Actinomycetes; order Mycobacteriales; family Gordoniaceae; genus Gordonia; species Gordonia sp. i37. Next base: position 3,890 of record NZ_MVPX01000377.1, read on the forward strand.
CACCTCGCGTCACAACCGACGAGATTACCCGGCTCGCCCTGCGATTCGGACTCGCCGCGGGGTCTAGGCTTTGTGCCATGGCTGTTGTGAAGATCAATGCAATCCACGTCCCCGAGGGCGCCGGGCCCGAACTCGAGAAGCGTTTCGCCCACCGAGCCCACGCGGTCGACGGCTCGAAAGGCTTCCTCGGATTCCAGTTGCTACGCCCGGTCAAGGGTGACGACCGGTACTTCGTGGTCACCCAGTGGGAATCCGAGGAGGACTTCCAGGCGTGGGCGGCCGGGCCGGCTCGCGAGGCACACGCCGGGGAGCGTGCCAAGCCCGTCGCCTCCGGAGCCGACCTCCTCGAGTTCGAGGTGGTCCTCGACGCCAAGCCGAGCTCCTGACGCCCACCGGACCCGAACACTTCGCCGGCGCGCAACCGCGCCCGGCGCCGATGTTCCCGCTCGGGGCCGCGCTGCTCCCGGGAGAAAGCCTGCCGCTGCGCATCTTCGAGCCGCGCTACCGGCAGATGCTGCACGACTGTCTCGGCGGCGACGCATCGCTGTCCGGTTTCGGTGTCGTGCTGATCGCACGCGGCCGTGAGGTCGGTGGCGGCGACGTCCGGCATGACGTCGGCACCTTCGCCGACATCGACACCGCCGTCACCGAACCCGACGGTCAGGCCCTGATCTCGTGTACCGGGACCTGGCGGTTCCGGGTCGTCGACTGGCTCTCCGACGACCCGTATCCGCGAGCCGTCATCCGCCCGCTGTCCGAACCGTCGCTCGACGACGCGTCGGTGCGGCGACTCACCGGAATCGGCGCGCGCGTGCGCCAACTGGTCGAGGAGTCGTTCGCCGCGCGCGGGGTTCCCCTCGACGACGACGTCCCGCTCTTCGACGCCGCCGACCTGGCCACCGTCGGCGTCTTCGGCTGGGCGGCGCGGCTACCCATCGGGCCGGCCGACCGCCAGGAACTGCTCGAGGCTGCCGACTATCCCACCCGGTGCCACGTGTTCGACGAGGCCGTGGCGACCATGGAAGCCCGGATCCGCTTCGGCGCCTGAGCTGGTCCGTCGAAACCATCGGCGGCAATCAGAACGTAGACAATTAGAACGTGTTCTAGTATCGGTGGTGAAGGCATTTCACACGCGCGCCTCGCCATGTCCGGCGAAGTGCCCGCAGGACCGAGGGAGCATCTGTCATGACCGAGACCGTCGAGGCCGGCACCCGCGTCGGGGGCGACCAGACCAGCCTGTACCTGGGAGGCACCTGGGTCGCACCGCATTCCACCGAGACTCTCGAGGTCTACTCCCCGGCCACCGGCGAACGCGTCGGATCGGTACCGCTGGCCGACGAGACCGATGTGGACACCGCCGTACGCACGGCGCGCGCCGCATTCGACTCGGGTGTGTGGTCGGCGCGACCGGCCGCCGAGCGCGCCGAGGTCCTCGAGCGCGTCGCCGACCTGATCGACGCCCGCTTCGACGAGATCGGCGCCGTGGTCTCCGCCGAGATGGGCGCCCCGCCGAGCGCCATCGACATGCTGCAGAAGCTGCCCGGAACCGGTGTGCTGCGGGCCTACGCCGACGCCGCGCGCAAGTACCCGTGGCAGGAGTACCGCACCGGATTGTTCGGCACCACGCTGGTCACCCGTGAAGCCGTCGGCGTGGTCGGTGCGATCACCGCGTGGAACGTCCCATTGTTCTTGGTGTGCAACAAGTTCGGGGCAGCACTGGCCGCCGGCTGCTCAGCGGTGCTCAAACCGGCACCGGAGACACCTATGACGGCCAACCTGCTCGCGGAGATCTTCACCGAGGCCGGCATACCCGAGGGCGTCATCTCGGTGGTGCCCGGCGCGACCGCCACCGGCGAAGCCCTGGTGAATCACCCCGACGTCGACAAGATCACCTTCACCGGTTCGACCGCGGCGGGCAAGGCGATCGGAGCGGCCTGCGCGCAGAGCCTCAAGCGCTGCTCCCTCGAGCTCGGCGGCAAGTCCGCGGCCATCGTCCTCGACGACGTCGACCTCGCCAACATCGGCATGTTGGTGTTCCTGGGGCTGTTCAACACCGGACAGGCATGCGTCGCGCAGACTCGCGTCCTGGTGCCACGCAGTCGCCACGACGAGATCGTCTCGGCGATGGTCGAGGCGGCCAAGGCGATGAAGGTCGGGTTGCCGACCGATCCCGAGGTCCAGCTCGGCCCGGTGATCAGCGAGCGCCAACTGCAACGCATCGAGGGATACATCGCGGCCGGCAAGAAGGCCGGGGCCACAGCGGCATTGGAGAGCACCCGCCCCGCCGATCTGGACGGCGGCCACTTCATCACACCGACCATCTTCACCGGCGTCACCAACGACATGACGATCGCCCAGGAGGAGATCTTCGGCCCGGTGCTCTCGGTGATCGACTACGACGACGTCGACGAGGCCATCGCGATCGCCAACGACTCCGACTACGGATTGGCCGGGTCGGTGTGGACCTCCGACGTCGAACGCGGCATCGAGATCTCCGGCAGGATCCGCACCGGAACCTTCGGCATCAACTTCTACGCCATCGATCCCGGATCACCGTTCGGCGGCTACAAGAACTCCGGTATCGGTCGCGAATGCGGGCCGGAGGGACTCGAGTCCTTCGTCGAGCACAAGTCGACGATGCTGCCGATGGGGTACGAACCCGCGCAGTAGCCGGTGACGCCCGGGTTGCCCGCGCGCAACTCAGGTGAACAGCATCGGCAGATGCCACAGCCGGGAGTGCGGCTCGATGAGCCAGAGCCGCACCCCGGTCAGGCGGATCAATCGCATGGTGCCGACGATCAGCAGGGCCGCCAGCGGGAGTTCCGCGAAGGCCGCGGTCAGCAACGAGATCCAGCGGTCGGCCGGTGCGGCGGTCATGATGTCGAACCATGCATCGCAGATCAGCAGGAGTCCGGTGGCGAAGCCGGCGAGCACCAGCATCTGCCGGCGCTGCCACGCCAGGACGGCGGTGGTGGCCATCATCGCGACGAGCAGGACGTCGAAACCGACCCAGGTGATCGACCAGTTGTGGGCGACGTAGTCGACCGGAAGACTCAACCCGAGGAAGACGATCCACGGGATCAGGCCGATCGCACCACCGGCCATGAGCCCGATGCGGGCACGTCGAATCCGATTACGTTTGACCGGATCCGGCAACACGTCGTCGAGCGGGCGGGCCAGACGGACGATCAGATCGCGGCGGTCCTCGGAGGTCAGGGCGGCGATCTGGTCATCGGTCAGAATGTGATCGCTCATCGCGTCGCCTCCCTGGGTTTACGGGGTCGGCACCACCGATGGCGCGGGCGCACTCGATGGGGGTGCCGGGGATGCCGGAGCCGAGGATTCCGGGCCCGGGGACTCCGGGGTGGACGTATCACTCGGTCCAGGCAACGGTACCGCTCCGGGCGGCGGGGTCGACACCTGCTGAATCCGGCTGCGGAACGAGTCGTCGGTGATGACGTCGATGTTCTGGATCATCCAGCGACCGTCCTGCTTGACCATCGCGAACGTCAACCGGCTCGGGTCGACGCGCACCAGATCCTTGCCGCCACGGCTGACCGACTGATTCATGAAGATCAGGACCGTCGAGGAGTCGCGGGTGTTGGTGACCACCCCGGCGTCCTGGATGACGGCCTGAGAAACCACCTGCTGCTTCTTCACACCCTCGACGAAGTCGATGTTCTGTCCCTGAACGGGATTGGTGATCAGCTTGTCGTACTGGGACTTCGCGGCGCCGGTGACCACCGACTTCGAACTGTTGACGTGGGCTTCGACGTTGCCCGGGTCGTAGCCGAACATCGTGGTGGCGTACGACTTGGCCGCATCCAGCGACGAGTCCCGGGCCTGTTCGGTCCATCGGGCGTCGAGGTAGCGGTAGCCGAGTACCCCGGCGAGCGCCACCGATGCCACGACCAGCAACGCGAGGACGCCCGCGAGAACCTGTGCAACCGAGAGCCGCATCACGTCACCCACTCGAAATCGGTCATCTTCAGCTCGCCGTTGATCCGGGTGATGTCGACCCGCCACCGGAAGGTCTGGACGATGGTCTGCTCCTTGGGATCCGTCGGCTTCATCTGCCAGCCGTAGACGACGATCACCGTGCCCTCGTCATCGTCGGCCTTGGTGACGGCGTCGCTGATGACGGTGGACTGCACGTCGAGTTTCTGGTCCCGGATGAGCGAGACCGCTTGCCCCATGGACTCGTTGAGTCGTTGCTGGGCGGTGCCGCTGGTCTTGTCCGCCATGGTCTTCATCGCGGAGTCGACGTTGCCCGGATTGAGACTGGTCATCGTGACCGTCATCAACTGGGCGAACGAGGAGTACTCGGCGCGCAGATTCCGCTGATGGTCGATGCGTCCGAGTGCGATCGCGAACACCGACGAGGCGACGAGGCATCCGACGATGACGATCACCGCGAGTCCCGTCGCGACCCACGCCAGGATCGAGCGATCCGACCGCGCCCGCAGCGCGGACACCTTGGTGACCGGTGCGGCATCGTCGCCACCCGGGGCGGCAGCCATCCGGCGTTGACGCCGCTCGCGATAGCTCAGGGAGGAGACCAACTCGTCCGGGTCGGCCACCGGGCCGGTGCGCTCGGGTTTGGTCAGGTTCACCGCGGGCGACGGCTGCTCGGGCGTCGCGGTGTCGGTCGGCGCGGTGTCGGTCGGCGCGGTGTCAATCGCCGGCGCCTCGTCGGGCTTGGTCGGTGTACGACGTCGGCGCAGTGGCGCCGACCGGACCGGGGTCCGGGCCTGCGAAGCCGGCGTCACTGGGCGTCCACCGCTCCGGTGATCAGGCTCTGCCATGTGCTGCCTTGTCCTTGCTGATTGTTGTCGGTGCCGGTGCCGGCGTTGTACGTGCGTCCGTCGGGGCCGATGAAGTCACCCGACTCCGGATCGTACGTGGCGCCGTAGACCGCGGGTCCGTCCTCTTGTTCGGTCGGCGTCCCTTGCGTGACATATCCGGCGGGCGCGGGCAGGATGCCCGGAATGCCGTTGGGGAACGGCACCACCCGATTGCTGATCGGTTTGTACCCGGTGCGGCATTCCTCGGGGGTCGGGGCCCGCCTGCCGGGGAATTCCGCACACGGAAAGTTGCGCGCGCCGCGCACGGCGATCTGCGAGTTCTGCGGTACCCGGCACAACATGCCCGGCGGCAGGTCGCGCGCGGTCTGCACGGCGGGGCTGCGCCACTGCGACGGCGGCAGGTAGCCGATGGTGCACGGCGGCGGATCCTGGAAACCCAGCGAGAATTCGACGCTCGGGCCGTACCGCGGGTCGCCGGCGTTCAACGCGGTCAGCAGGGTGTCGATCAGACGCGGATAGATCACCAGGACCTGTTGCAGGTTCGGCAGATACACCGCCGTCGTCTTCGACACCGTGTTGAGGTTGGCCAGCAACAGGGGCAGCGACTGGTCCATCGAGGCGAACAGCTTCTGCGCCGACGACGCCACCGAGGGCCCCTTCTGAAGCAGGTCGGTGATCTCGGGGTTGTTGGCGCGCAACTGATCTGTCACCTTGACCGCGTCGGCGGTCCACGCCCGGATCTGATCGGCGGTGGCCGACTGGGTGGCCATCAACGGTCCCGCCTGTTTGACGAGATCGATGGTCACGTCCGAGTTCTTGTCGGCGTCGTCGACGAGCAGGATCATCGAGTCCATCAGGCGCCGCAGGTCCTCGGCGGTGCCGTTGAACGCGTCGAAGGCCTCGTCGATGAGTGAGCGCAGATTGGCGTCGCCGACACGATTGAGCAAGGCGGTCGCCTGGTCGAGGACCGACGAGATCTCCACCGGCACATCGGTTGTCGACACCGTCGCACCGTCGGCGAGGTAGTCGGAGCTGGAATCGCCGGTGGGCGGGGTGAATTCGACGTACTGCTCACCGACCGCGGACACACTGTGCACCGACGCCGCGGAATTCGTGGGGATCTTGGTGCCACTATCGATGGACAGGGTCGCCGCCACCCCGTTCTCGGTGAGCCGCACCGACTTGACCTTGCCGACGTTGACGCCGCGGAAGGCCACGTTGGCGTTCTCATACAGCCCACCGGTGTTGGGCAACTGGAGGGTCACCGCATACCGCCCGACCCCGAACATCGCCGGAATGCGCACGTAGAACAGGGCCATCGCGACGATCGCGATGACGGTGACGATCGCGAAGATGATCAGCTGGATGCGGACGAAACGGGTGATCTTCATCAGTTGCCGCCTCCGTTCGATCCCGGGGTGTTCTGGGTGGCCGGAATGGGAGGGGCGTTCTCCGAGCGGGTTTCGTCACCCGGCTGCAGCGGCGAGGTGAACGGGTTGAGACCGCGTCCGGCTGCGCCGGCGGGCTGGCCGGTGACGCCCTCGGGGCCGACGACGCCGACCGACCGCAGGATGCTGCGTTGCAGCTTGGGGATCGTGAGGTCGAGGACGAGGTCGGAGTTGATGTAGTCGCCCTTGACCATCGTCGGGATCTCCTCCTCCAGGAACGGGAAGGTGAGAAGCAGGCGCAGCGAGCCCGGCAGCGCCGGACCGGCGGCGGCCAGACCCTGGAAGGCCTTGGCCATGTTGGCCACGATCGTCTTGATGTCCTGCGAATTCGCATCGAGGACGTCGTTGGTCGTCGACGACAGACGCCCGACCGCGTCGAGCGCGTTGACGAACTGCTGGCGTTGATCGTTGAGGAGCTTGAGGATCTGCGGGCCGTCGCGCAACGCCTTCTGCAGCGTCGGCGTCTGCTGATTGACCGCGACGGTGAGCCGGTCGAGACCCTCGCCGGCGCGAATGATGTTGTCGGTCTGGTTGTTCAGGTCGCCGACGAGCGTGGTCAGCTGCGGGATCAGGGCCCGGATCTGCTGGTCGTGGCCGTCGAAGATCTGGCTCATCTCGTGGACGATGTCGCCGAACTGCGACAGCCCACCACCGTTGAGCACCACCGACAACGCGCTGAGGACCTGCTCGGTGGTCGGATAGTTGCAGCCGGCCACCTGTTGGGCCGAATTGATATCGGCGACAGCGGTTTCGGTCGGCTGGGCGATGTTGTCGACCTTCGGGCATTTCGGCAGCGGGATCTGATCACCGGGCTGCATGTAGCCCGTGGCGGTACCCGTCGGCTCCACGATCTCGAGGTGGGTCGACCCGAGCACGCTTGTCATCCCGACCATCACGTGCGATCCGTCGGCCACCTTCACGCCCGGGTTGAGCCGGATGTCGACCTTGGCGTTCCAGCCGGGTGCGACGCTGATCGACCCGATGCTGCCGACGGTGGCGTCGTCGATGAGCACGGGCGCGTTGTTGGTCAGGCCCGCAGCGCTCGGGATGACGGCGCTGATCTTGTACGAACCGTCGCCGGTGCCCTGCGCGCCGGGTACCGGCAGGCTGTTGACGCCGTTGAAGCCGCACGCCGAGGCCAGCACCGTCACCGTGGCGACGAGCAGGGTCAGGCGTAGGTCACGCCACCGCAGTCGGCGCATCAGCCCGCACCGCCCCACGGGACGAGCAGGTCGGCGAGCGGCCCGCCACCGTCGGCGCGCCGGGTCGCCGCGTCCTGGTTTCGGATGCCCTGCTGGGCGCGCGCGGCCACGTCGGCGTTCTGGTAGGTCACCTGGCCGGGTGTCGCGTTGATGCCGTTGACCGGGTTGGACATGAACGGTGGGTAGGCGACGACGATGGACTGCAACACGGGTGCCAGGGTGTCGACGCACTTGTCGATGTCGACCTGGCTCTGGCCGGGCCGGTTGTTGGCCTCCATCGTGCCGCACAGCAGGGTGATCAGGTTGTTGCCCATACCGAGTCCGAACCCCCCGGACAACGATCCGGTCAGCGGGTTGTAGATGTTGTAGAAGTTGGCGAGCTGGTTGGGCGCCGAATGCAGCAGCCCGCGCATCTGTTCGTCCTTGGCGGCGAGGATGCCGGTGGTCTGCGCCAGTCGCGACACCGCGCCGGTCAACGAGTTCTGGTTGGTGTTGATGAAGTTCTGGACGTCGGTCATCGCCGAATCCAGGTTGTGCAGAGCACCGTTGAGTTGATCGGTGTTGTCGGCGAGCACACTCGAGACCGATGCGATGCGTCCGTTGAACTGCACCATCTGCTCGTGACTCGACGAGAGTGCGTCGGTCAGCTTCTGCAGGTTGCGGATGGTGGTGAACAGATCATCACGCCCCGACGCCAACGTTCCCATCACGTCGGAGAGCTGGGTGATCGAGCTGTTGATGGATTGCCCTGCGCCGTCGAGGTTTTGCGCGCCGACGTCGATGGCGCGCGCCGCGGCACCCGGGTCGGCGCCGTTGGGGCCGACCGCATCGGTCAGTCGCTGCAGTTGCTGTTTGACCTGATCCCACTCCATCGGGACGGCGGTCCGCTCCATCGGGATGTCGGTGCCGTCGGTCATCTGCGGGCCCGACGAGTACACCGGGGTCAGCTGGATGAAGCGGCCCGACACCAGGCTCTGGGCGACGACGACCGCACGTGCGTCGGCGGGGATCTTGACGCTGCGATCGACATCCATCTCGACCTTGACGTCACCGCTGCGCGGGGTGATCGAGGTGACGTGACCGACGTTGACGCCGAGCACCCGCACCGGGTCGCCGTTGTAGAGGCCGGTGGTCGTGGCGAAGTAGGCGGTCAGCCGGGTGTTGGTGACCCGGTTGTAGCCGATGTACCCGGCCACCACGAGCAGTACGAGCAGCACCAGCAACGCGATGATCTGCCATGCGCGCTTGCCGATTCCGAGACGTCCGGTCATCTCAACCACCTGGCCTGGTCGTCGGGGTCGAGGGCGGCGGGGTGGGAATCGTCGGCGAGGGCACCGGCGTGCGGGGCGGGGGGTTGGCGCCCGGTGCCTGGCTCCACGCGTTGGGCAGCAACGGGAATCCCGAATACGAGAAGGCTTGCGCGACTTCGGGGTACTTCTGCTGCAGCACCTTCATGAACGTGGCGGTGTAGTCACCGAAGGTGCTGACGCCGACCAGCGAGTCGAAGTTGGGTCCGTTGGCGACCGATTCGCCGAGGGCGTTGGCGAACGGGCCGAGCCGGTCGACGGTCTCCTTGAGGTTGTTCTCGTTGTCGTTGAGGATGTCGAGCACCTTGTTGAACTTGTCGAGCACCGGCGTCAGCTGGGCGTTGTTGTCGTTGATGAATCCGCTGATCTGCGCGGCGACATCGCGTGTGCCGCTGATGAGCTGGGCGATCGCCGCACGCCGGAACTGAAGCTCGCCGAGCAACATGTTGGCGTCGAGGAGCAGTTGGTTGAGCTGCTTGCTGCGGTCACCGATGACCTGGGTGACACCGGAGGCCTTGGCCAGCAGCTCACGCAGCGCGTTGTCGCGGTCGGCGACCGCCTTGGACAGCTTCGCGACACCGTCGACGGCGCCCTGGACCTGGTCCGGGGTGGCCGAGAACGTCACCGACAGAGTGTCGAGCGCCTTGTTGAGTTCGGCGGTGTTGGTCTGCGAGAGGGTGTCGGTCGCATTGTCGAGGGCGTCGGTCAGCGAGTACGGGGCGACGGTGTTGCGGTTGGGGATCTCCCCACCCGGCTCGATCCGCCCGGTCCCGTGCGGCAGGATCGTCAGATTCCGTCGGCCCAGCACGGTTTCGGTCTTGATCGCGGCCTGGGTGTCGGAACCCATCGAGACCGTGTCGTTCATCCGGAAACTGACGGCGGCCTTGGTTCCGGCGTCGGTCGACGCCAGGCGGATACCCTCCACGGTGCCCACGTCGACCCCGGCGACGGTCACGATGTCGCCGGTGACCAGACCGCCCGCGTCGTCGAAGTAGGCGGTGTAGGTGCTGATCGGCGAGATCAGCGGCAGCTTGTCCATCTGAAGGGCCACCACGACCACCATCGCGGTCACCACGATGCCGATCAGACCGATCTGCCTGCGGGTCCGCCCGCCACGCTTGTTCTCACGGGCGACATCGGCCTCATCCGACCCGGACCGATTGCTGCGGAACAGATTCCCGAACGGACCCCTACTCGTTCCCGACGTACTCATGATTGCGACGAACACCTCCCCCCGGCCTTGGTGGTGTCCCCCATGACGTCGTTGGAGGTGAAGAAATACTGTTTGCCGTCCGGACCACTGAGCAGCAGGCGAATCCGGCAGAAGTAGATCTGCAACCAGGCGCCATAGCTACCGAGATTCGAGAGCATCTTGTAGTCGTTGGGCAGGCGCGGCAGCAGCGACCGCAGGAACGGTTCGGCCGCAAGCACATTGTCCGAGGCGACGCCGATGCTGGTCAGGGTGGACTTGAGTCCGGGGCGGGTCGACGACAACAGGTCGGCGAGTCCGTCGGTCACCTGCGCGGTCTGGGTCAGCGAGTTGCCGATGGTGCCGCGCTGCGCCGACAGTCCGGTGATGAGCATCTGCATCTGGTCGAGGCTGGCGTCGAGGCCACCGCGGTCGCCGTCGAGGGTGCCGAGCATCTGATTCAGGTTGTCGATGACGCTGTCGATCAACTGATCCCGGTCACCGAGGGCGTTGGTGAACGAGGCGGTGTCGGCGAGCAGTTTGTTCAGCGCCGGACCCTGCCCCTGGAAGACGGCCACCAGCGAGGTCGACAGTTCGTTGACCTCGTTGGCGTCGAGGGTGCGGAACAACGGTTTGAACCCGCCGAGGAGCTTGTCGAGGTCGAGTGCGGGTTCGGTCTGCGAGGCCGGGATCTCATCCGATGGCGCGAGGGTGTCGTCGGGGTCGCCGGGTCCCTGCTGCAACTCGAGATACCGGTCGCCGGTGAGGTTTTCGTAACGGATCAGCGCGCGCACCGACTTGGGCAGCTTGTACTGGTCGTCGACGGAGAACTTCACCAGCGCCTCGTTGTCAGGGGTCAACGAGACGTTGTCGACCGAGCCCACCTCGACGCCGGCGATCTTGACCTTGCTGCCCGACTTGATCTGCGAGGCGCTGGTGAACAGCGCCCGGTAGTCGTCGGAGCTGCCGGACCGGTAGTTGCTGAACACGACGACGAGTCCGATGAACACCAGCACCATCACGATGGCGAAGGCGCCGAGTTTGATGACGGTCGCGCGGAACGCGCGTGCGCGGTTATCCAAGGTCGGGCTCCCCGAACAAGAGCTGGAAGAGCTTCTCCCGGTTGACCTTCGGCGTCATCCGCGGCTGGTAGGGCACCGGCGCGTTGTCGGTCACGTAGAACTTCGAGTGCTCGGTCGTGTTGGGATTACTCAGCCCGCCCGCGCAGGTCGGAGAGCCCTGGGCGTCGACCCGCGGCAGACTGTTCGGATAGGTGTAGGGCTCCTTGCCCGGCAGCAATCCGGCGTAGAGCTTCAACATGCCGTTCTCACCGCCCTCGTAGGGCTTGGCCATGTCGGCACCGATCGCCGTGGTGCGCAGGAAGCACGAGATACCCGGTGACTGGTATCCGAGAAGCTGTGACACCGGGTCGAATTGGGACAGCGTCGCCATCAGGTCGGCCTTCGACGGGGCCAGGACGTCGTTGTTGATCGTGTTGGCCATGCCGGTCACGTTGATCAACAGCGCATCGAAGTTGGAGGCGTTGTCGCGCAACGTGTTCCCCGTGTACACCGCGTTGTCGATGGTGCGCATGAGATCACCCATCACATCGCCGTAGACATTGGTCACCGTGGCCGTCTGGCGGATCAGCTCGTCGAGTTCGGGCAGATGCGGATTGGTCTTGCCGAGCAGCCCCGACAGCGTGCCCAGCGAATTGCCGATGTCGGCGCCACGGCCGGACAATGCCGTGTTGACCACGCCGACGGTGGCGTTGAGTTTGTCGGGCTGGATGTCGGCGAGTACCGCGACCAACTGCTGATAGACAGTGTTGAGTTCGACGACGACGTGTTGGGCGTCGATGTTCTGGCCGGGCTGCAATTGTCCGCTCGGTCCCGTCGTCGGCACCTCGAAGTACACCGACTTGGCCCCGAACACGGTGTTGGACTTGATCTGTGCGGTCACGTTGCCGGGGATCTGCGACATCTGATCGGAGTTGATGTCGAGGGCGAGCACCGCGTGGTCACCGGTCTCGGTGATCGATTTGACCGTGCCCACCTGCACCCCGCGTAGGCGCACCTTGGCGTCGGGACTCATCACCAGGCCGGCACGCGGCGCCTGCAGGGTCACCCGCTCGGTGGAGGCGAACCAACCGAGGAACGACCCGGAGGCGGCGGCGATGATCGCGATCAGCCCGCCCACCATGATGACCGCGGCCAGCTTGCGTACCCAGTTACTGCGTCCCTGTCGACTCGCCATCCCTCAGCCCGCCAGATTGAACTTGCCGTCGGACCCGTAGATGGCCAACGAGGTGAGCAGGGTGATGACGACGACTACGACCAGCGACGCGCGCACCGCGTTGCCGACCGCCACGCCCACGCCGACGGGACCGCCGGTCGCGTTGTAGCCGTAGTAGGTGTGGATGAGCATGACCGCGATCGCCATGCAGATGGCCTGCACGAACGACCACAGGATGTCCGACGGGATGAGGAAGGTGTCGAAGTAGTGGTCGTAGACGCCGGGTGACTGTCCGTAGATGAACACCGTCGCAAACCGGCTGGCGAGGAAGGAGGCCAACGAGGCCAGCGAGTACAGCGGGATGATCGCGATCATCCCGGCGACGATGCGGGTGCTCACCAGGTACGGGATCGAGGCGATGGCCATGGTCTCGAGGGCGTCGATCTCCTCACTGACCCGCATCGCGCCCAATTGTGCTGTGGCACCGGCCCCGATCGTCGCGGCCAGGGCGATGCCGGAGATCACCGGGACCGCGATGCGCACATTGATGAACGCGGAGAAGAAGCCGGTGAGCGCCTCGACACCGATGTTGGCCAGCGAGCTGTAGCCCTGCACGGCGATGGTGCCGCCGGTGAACAGGGTGAGGAAGCCGACGACCACGACGGTGCCGCCGATCATCGCGAGAGCGCCCGTACCCATGGAGATCTCGGCGATCAGCCGCAGCGTCTCCTTCTTGTAGAGGCGGACCGCACGCGGGATCGACACGACGCTGTCCCAGTAGAACAGCGCCTGATCGCCGATCTGGTTCCAGTCCTCGCCTGCGCGCTTGACCGCAACGCGCGCGGTGCGCAGCCGGGTGGTGAACGGAAGTACCATCGCTCTACCCCGCCGTCGCCTTCAGCCCGACCGCGGTGACCACGACGTTCACCACGAACAGCGCCATGAAGGAGTAGACGACGGTCTCGTTGACCGCGTCGCCGACACCTTTCGCGCCGCCCTTGACGTTGAGTCCCTGATAACACCCGACCATGCCGGCGAACAGGCCGAACAGTGCCGCCTTGACCATCGAGATCATCAGCTCGCCGAATCCGGTGAGCAGCGTCAGATTCGCGATGAACGCACCGGGATTGACGTCCTGCAGGTACACCGAGAAGACGAACCCGCCGCCGATGCCGATGGTGCACACCAGGCTGTTGAGCAGGATGGCGACACCGGTCGAAGCGATGATGCGGGGCACGACGAGGCGGTGCACCGGGTTGATGCCGAGCACCTTCATCGCGTCGATCTCCTCGCGGATGGTGCGGGCACCGAGGTCGGCGCAGATCGCTGTCGCCCCGGCACCGGCGACGATGAGCACCGTGACGATGGGGCCGATCTGGGTGATCGTGCCCAGGGCGGCACCCGCGCCCGAGAGATCCTGCGCACCGATCTCGCGCAACAGGATGTTGAGGGTGAAGCTCACCAGCACGGTGAAGGGGATCGCGACGAGCAGCGTCGGCACCATCGACACACGGGCGATGGCCCAGGACTGTTCGACCGTTTCCCGCCATTGGAATGGCCGGCGGAACAGTTCCCGGACCGAGTCCACCCCGAGTGCGACGAAGTCGCCCACCCCATCGAGGGGTCCCGCCAGCCTGCTCAGCACAGCACTCCTCAAGCCTTGGAACTCACGCGCAACATATCACTGGGTTCGGTCAATACTAGGACACTTGACCCACAACAACCGGTCAGGACATCAGGTCGCGGGCCGAAAACGTCCGACGCGGGTCGCGGTCGGCGAAATAGCTGCTCAGCGTCTTGGCGAGATCCCCGTCGTCCCATGCATCCCCCTCCGCGGTGAAGACCTCATCCACAGTGGGCGCGGCCATCACCATGACTCGGGGACCGTACACGACGAATACCTGCCCCGTGACCGAATCGGCGTCCGGGCCGGCGAGGTAGGTGACGAGCCGGACGACGTGATCGGGCGAGAGCGGATCGACACCGTCGCCGGGTGCGTCACCGAAGACCCCCGCGGTCATCGCGGTGCGCGCCCGTGGGCAGATCGCATTGGCGCGAACCCCGTAGCGGCCCAACGCCCGTGACGCCGACATGGTCAGCGCGGTGATGCCGGCCTTGGCCGCGCCGTAGTTCGCCTGGCCCTCCGGGCCGAGCAATCCGGCCTCACTGGAGGTGTTGACGATGCGCCCGTAGACGGGACCGCCGGCTGCCTTGGATTCGGCTCGCCAGTGGGCGGCGGCGTTGCGGGTGAGCAGGAAGTGACCGCGCAGGTGGACCCGGATGACCAGATCCCAGTCGTCGTCGGTGAGGTTGAAGAGCATCTTGTCGCGAACGACCCCGGCATTGTTCACCACGATGTGTAGCCCGCCGAGCTCGGCGGTTGCCGTGCGCATGATCTCGGCGGCGGTGGCCGAGTCCGAGATGTCGCCGGGCACCGGTACCGCGGTACCCCCGGACGCGGTGATCTCGTCGATCACATCGCTCGCGTCGAGCGCGTTCGCGAGGTCGTTGACGATGACCGTCGCACCGTGTCCGGCGAGTCCGAGTGCCTCGGCGCGACCCAAACCGGCACCCGCGCCGGTGACCACCGCAACACGCCCCTCCAACGATCCAGCAGCCACTGCCAACCCCTCCAGCCGAACGCGGTGTGAACAAGAACTAGAACCTGTTCTAACACGCTAACCGGTCGGGGCGTCAAGCCGGGGCGGTTTCGGCGAAATTCCCTCCTCGATCGACAGCGCCGACTTGGGGCAGTTGGCGACGACCTGACGTAGTTCCTCTTCGCGGCCCTCCGGTACCTCGTCTTTCAGAATGACCAGGTAGTCGTCGTCATCGAGATCGAAGATGTCGGGTGCCATCCCGACACAGATCGCGTTCGATTCGCACAGGTCGAAATCTGCCTTGATATGCATCGACTCGCTCCTCCTCAGCGTGCCCGCTGGTTGACGGGCTGTGCCAAACAGGTTAGAACGTGTTTCAGATATTGGCGAGTCCCCCACCGATCGATCCACGACGGAGTCCACCCATGCGCATTGCCTACACCGACGAGCAATCGGCGCTGCGGCGCGAGTTGCGCGCCTACTTCACCGATCTGATGACCGAGGACCGGCGGGCGGCACTCACCGGCGGCGACGGTGAACTCGGCGAGGGCGACGCCTACCGCGACGTGGTGCGTCAGATGGGTGCCGACGGCTGGCTGGCACTGGGGTGGCCGACCGAGTTCGGCGGCCAGAACCGCTCGATGATGGATCAGCTGATCTTCACCGACGAGGCAGCGATCGCCGGCGCGCCGGTGCCCTTCCTGACGATCAACTCGGTGGCACCGACGATCATGCACTATGGCACCGACGAGCAGAAGGCGTTCTTCCTACCGCGCATCGCCGCGGGCGAATTGCATTTCTCCATCGGCTATTCCGAGCCCGGCGCCGGCACCGACCTCGCCGGGCTGCGGACCACCGCAGTGCGCGACGGTGACGACTACGTCATCAACGGGCAGAAGATGTGGACGTCGTTGATCGCCTACGCCGACTACATTTGGCTCGCGTGTCGCACCGACCCGGCGACGCTCACCGACGAGGGGCGAGCCCGTGGACTCAAACGCCACCACGGCATCTCGGTGCTGATCGTGCCCGCCGACGCCGATGGGTTCTCCTACACCCCGGTGCACACCATGGCCGGTGTCGACACCAGCGCCACCTACTACTCCGACGTCCGGGTGCCGGTCAGTTCGCGGGTCGGTGAAGAGGGCCGCGGGTGGTCGCTGGTCACCAATCAGCTCAACAACGAACGGGTGGCACTGTGCAGTGCCGCCCCGATCCAGACCGCGCTGCGGGAGACGCTGGCCTGGGCGCAGCAGACGAAAACCGGTGACGGACAACGCCTCGTCGACACCGAATGGGTTCGTCAGAACCTGGCGCGGGTGCACGCCAAGGTCGAGTTCCTCAAGCTGCTCAACTGGAAGATCGCCTCCGCGGCCAGCTCCGGTGGCGCGCCGAGCCCCGCCGATGCCTCGGCCACCAAGGTCTTCGGTACCGAATTCGCCACCGAGGCCTACCGATTGCTGATGGAGGTCGTCGGTCCCGCCGCAACCATTCGGGCGGGCAGTCCGCGAGCGCACCTGATGGGTCGCCTCGAACGGTTCCAGCGCACCTCGCTGATCCTCACCTTCGGTGGCGGTACCAACGAGGTCCAGCGCGACATCATCGCGATGACCGCCCTCGGCCTGCCCCATCAGCGACGCTGATCGCCGCCCACCCACACCGACGCGAGAGCAGCACAATGGATTTCACACTCCCCGAAGTGACCGAGGACCTGCGCGGGCTCGCCCGTGACATCACCGAGAAGGTGAGCACCGACGACCGCGTGGCGCGGCTCGAGGCCGACGACGCCGCACTCGACGATGTGCTGTGGCGCGAACTCGGTGCGGCCGGACTCCTCGGCCTCGAGGTGGGGCCGGAGGTCGCGGGCGACGCCGGTGCCGGCCAGTCGATCCTCGAATCCATCACCGTCGCCGAGCAATTGGGCCGCGGACTCGCCCGGGTGCCGTACGGACTGCACGCCATCGCCGCACTTCCCGCGATCGCCACGCACGGTTCGGCAGCGCTTCGGGGGCGTCTCGTCGACGATGCCGCGACCGGCACGGCCGTGCTCACCGTCGCCCTCGAAGAGGACCTCGGAACCGGCTCCGATCATCCGCAGACCCTGCTGAGTCGCACCGAACACGGCTGGGCCCTGACCGGATCCAAGGTCAACGTCGCCTATGCCGGCACCGCCACGGCGATCGTGGTCAACGCGATGTCGCCGGACGGGGTTCGCGCGGTGGTCGTCGACGCCGACGCCGCGGGGATCGGACTCACCCCCACTCCGGCCACCGGGAAGACGCCGACCTTCGTCGTGGATTTCGACGGCGTGGTCGTCGACGACGACCACGTGTTGGATGGTGGCGCGGACACCGTCGCCGACATCGTTGACCGCGCAACCCTGGCGGTGTGTGCCGATCAATCCGGAGCTCTCTCCCGTGCACTGGAACTCACCGCCGCCTATGCCGTCGAGCGGGAGCAGTTCGGTAAGCCGATCGGAACGTTCCAGGCGGTCGCCCAGCGACTCGCCGACGGCTACATCGACACCCAGGGACTGTCGCTGACCACGCTCGCCGCGGCGTGGCAGTTCACCCGGATCGCCGACGCCGATGAGGACAACGACGACGGTGGACTGCACGTCGCGGTACAGACCGCCAAGTTCTGGGCATGTGACGCCGGACATCGCGTGGCACACACCGCGGTCCATGTCCATGGTGGAGTCGGCCTGGACACCACACATCCGGTCCACCGGTACTTCCTGCGCGCCAAGCAGAACGAGTACACCCTCGGATCCGCACCGGTCACGCTCGCCGCCATCGGGGACGCGTTGGCAGCGGCACCGGCGTGATGACCGAACCAGGCCGATGACCGAGCCGTCGGCCGCAGTCGCCCTCGGGTCGTCGACCGCGACGATCACCTCCCTGTTGCTCGCGCTGACCGATGTCGACGACCGTGGCATCGAGCACGAGGGCGGCTTCTTATCGTATGCGGAGCACCTGCGGCGGTCCGCGAATTGTGCGCGGCGTCTGCGCGATCAGTTGGGCGACAACGCGACTCCCCATGTCGGGGTGCTGCTGGACAACGTCGTGGAGTTCAGCATCCTGGTGGCCGCGGCCGCGCTCGACGGCCTGGTGATCGTCGGTCTCAACACCACGCGGCGCGGTGCCGCGCTGGCCGCCGATATCGCCCGCGCCGACTGTCGGTTCGTGCTCGTCGACGACCACACCGCACCATTGTTGGCCGACATGCCGCTCGATGTCCCGGTACACCGGGTGAGCCGCTACACCGAGCCCGATTCCGTGGTGGCGCCGGTGATTCCCCGAGAAGCATCCCCGGACGAGTTGCTGATGCTGATCTTCACCTCGGGTACCACCGGCGACCCGAAGGCCGTGCGGTGCACCCAACGCACCTTCGCCGCGGCCGGGGTGATGCTCGCCGAACGGTTCGGGATCGGCCAAGACGACGTCGTCGGACTCTCGATGCCGATGTTCCATTCCAATGCGATGATCGCCGGATGGTCGTTGGCACTGGCCGGCGGTGCGTCGATGGTGTTGCGCCGCAGGTTCTCGGCGAGCGGATTCGTTGCCGACGTGAGACATCACGGGGTCACCTACGCCAACTATGTCGGTAAGCCGCTCAACTACATCCTCGCCACCCCGGAGTCGCCCGACGATGCGTCGTCGAGTCTGCGCATCATGTACGGCAACGAGGCCTCGGCGGCCGATCGGGAACGCTTCGCCGCGCGTTTCGGCTGCCGGGTGGTCGACGGTTTCGGTTCCACCGAGGGTGGCGTCGCGATCACCCGCACCCCCGGTACTCCCCCGGATGCGCTGGGCCCCATGCGCTCTCCCGTAGCGGTGGTCAACCCGGACACCGGTGCACCGACGCGTATCGGAGAGATCGGGGAGATCGTGAACACCTCGGGACCAGGCCTGTTCAGCGGCTATTACAACGACCCGGACGCGACCGCCGAGCGGATGCGCGGCGGCATCTACCACACCGGCGACCTGGCCTGGGTCGACGACGCCGGTTACCTCCACTTCGCCGGCCGCCTCGGCGACTGGATGCGCGTCGACGGCGAGAACCTGGGAACCGGACCCATCGAGCGAATTCTGCTGCGCCATCAAAGCATCCGCCAGGCCGCCGTCTTCGGTGTCCCTGTCGAGATCGGCGACCACATCGAGGCGGTGCTGGTGACCGACGGCGATCTCGACCCGGTTGAGTTGACCGATTTCCTCTCTGCACAAACCGATCTCGGGCCGAAGCAATGGCCGCACCGGATTCGCGTCGTCGACGCTCTACCGGAGACGGCCACCTTCAAAACCCTCAAGCGCCGGCTGCGGGAATCCACCGAGCCGCCGACCTGGGTCCGCATCGACGGCCGTTATCAGCGGCCCTGACGTCCGAGCTGGTCAAGAACACAGTCGGCACAAAAGGTCTCGAGGCTCGTCGCTATCGCTCCTCGGCACCTCGACCACCGGGGTGGGACGAGCACCGGATGAGACGGGCCACGGGACGGGAAGGCCGAAACGTCCTTCGATCGCATCTTCCCCCGCTGGTCGAGGTGCGAGCCGCGTGCGGCGAGCCTCGAGACCCGGCGAGATAACAAGCCTCCCAGCCACATCCGTCCACCCCGGCCCCTGAACGCGCACCGAACTCGTAGATCCGCCTTTGCACGAGCCGCGCCTGAGCGCTGACACCGCGTACCGCGTTCCCCGATGACCGAGCAAACCCTCCTGATCGATGGTCGAGGTGCGAGCCGCGTGCGGCGAGCCTCGAGATCCGGTGAGATAATGCGACACAACCATCACCAAAATCATCCTCGACCCCAACGGGGTGCCCCTCAGCGTCGGCGAAGAAAAACGCTTCTTCACCCCCGGCCAACGCAAAGCCCTACTCGTGCGTGACCGCGGATGCATCAAATGCGGCGCGCACGCCGGGCGCTGCCAAGGACACCATTTGCACCACTGGGCCGATGGTGGTCCCACCGACCTCGACAACGGATGCCTGCTGTGCACCAGCTGCCACGATGATGTGCATCACCACGGGTGGGACATCATCATGGGCTTCGACCGGCACCCCTGGTTGATCCCACCCGCCAGCGTGGATCCGAAACGCCGGCCGGTTCCGTCGTATCACCGACGCACCATGCGACTCGACGACACCGCAGCCTGACCTACCCTGCCCCACTACCTGATTCCTTGCACCCGGCCCGGCCGGGACCGCATCTGTTGTTTGACAACTCCATAGCGATAATTCCCACCCGATGGTCGAGGTGCGCGTGCCACCGTGACCCGGAATGACTTCGGCACAAGGGGTCTCGAGGCTCGTCGCTAGCGCTCCTCGGCACCTCGACCATCGGAGTGGGACGGCCGTCGGGCAGGTAGGGTGGAGCATCACAGATCGATGGTCGAGGTGCGAGCCGCGTGCGGCGAGCCTCGAGACCACCTGCGCCAAGGCTGGTTTCGTACCGAAGCGCTACCCCTCCAATGTTTTCTGCATCCGGGCGACGGATTCCTCGTATTCGGCGACCATGTCGGCGATCAGCTCGGCGACCGGGGTGATCGCGTTGAGGCGTCCGACGATCTGACCGGCGGGCATCGCCACGACCCCGGGGTCGCTGGACGCGGAGATTCGGGCGTGCGCCTCGGAGACGAGGATGTTCTGCAGCGGCATCGGCAGCGGCTCCGGTGCGCCCTGGGCGTCCCACGCGTCGGTCCACTTGGTCTTGAGCAGTCGAGCGGGTTTGCCGGAATAGATGCGCCGGCGCACGGTGTCCCGCGAGCTCGCGTCGAGCAGCGCCTGCTGGACGGTCGACGGCCCCTCCTGCCCCTCGGGCATCCCGAGTTTGTACTCGGCGGCGGTGAGCCAGTAGGTTCCCATCCAGACACCCTGCGCGCCAAGGGCGATCGCGGCCGCGATCTGCCGGCCGCTGCCGACACCGCCGGCCGCCAACACCGGCGCCCGGTCGCCGACGGCGTCGACGAGTTCGGGCCACAGGATCATCGACGTCACCTCGCCGGTGTGACCACCACCCTCGTATCCCTGGGCGATGACGATGTCGACCCCGGCATCGACATGGTGCAGCGCATGGTCTTTCGCACCCGCCAGCGCAGCCACCGACACACCGTGATCATGGGAGGCGGCAATGACGTCGGCGGGGGGTGACCCGAGGGCGTTGGCGATGAGCTTGATCTGGCCGTACTTGTCGGCGTGGGTCATCGCGACGTCGACGTGCGAACGCGCCACCGAATGCAGCCATCCGAGTACTCCGGCGTTGACCCGGTCGCCGTCGGGCAGTGGCGGCACACCGAGGTCGTCGAGCGTGCGTTCCACGAATGCGCGATGCTCGGGCGGGATCATCGAGTCGAGGTCGGTATGACTGCCTTCGGTCGGGATCTTGGCGGGCATGACGATGTCGACGCCGAAGGGCTTGCCGTCGGTGTTGTCGTGCATCCACTCGAGGACCTCGTCGAGTTCCTCGGGATCGTTGAACCGCACGCACCCCAGGACGCCGAGGCCGCCGGCCCGGCTGATCGCCGCGGCCACATGCTGGCTCGGTGTGAATCCGAAGATCGGGTAGTCGATCCCGAATCGTGTTGCCAGTTCCGTCTTCATCGAGTGGCCCCTTTGATCTCTGTGTCTGCTGTCTCATCGGCCGGGCGGCTCTCGGTGACCGACGCCGCCCACCGGTAGTCGGGCTTGCCCGCGGGTGATCGTTTGATCTCGTCGACGAACCACACGCTGCGCGGTGTCTTGTAGCCCGCCAGTTCTTTACGCACCACGTCGGCGAGTTCCCCGAGCGTCGGCCGCGCCGAGTCACGGGCGGCGATCACCGCGGCGACGCGCTGCCCGAACCGCTCGTCGGCGACCCCGACTACAACGGTGTCGAAGACGTCGGGGTGTGCCTTGAGTGCCGCCTCGACCTCTTCGGGATAGACCTTCTCGCCGCCAGTGTTGATCGACACCGATCCGCGGCCCAGCATGGTGATGGTGCCGTCGGCCTCGACCCGGGCGAAGTCACCCGGGATGGAGTAGCGAATCCCGTTGAACTCCTTGAACGTCTTGGCCGATTTCTCCGGATCGTTGTGGTAGCGCAGTGGGATGTGTCCGGTGCGCGCGAGCACCCCGACCTCACCGGTGCCGGGCTCCACCTGTGTGCCGTCCTCGCGCAACACGTGGGTTTGCTTGTCGGCGTTGACGCGTGGCGCCCCGACGTGCGACTCACCCTTGACGACGGCGGCCATCCCGCCGAATCCGGTCTCCGACGACCCGATCGCGTCGATGATGACGGCGTTGGGGAAGCGTTCGAGGAACTGCTCTTTGATGCTCGGCGAGAACAGGCAGGCCGAGGATGCCACGGATACGAGTGTGGAGGTGTCGTAGTCGCGCTGACCGAGCGCCTCGATCATCGGGCGCCCCATCGCATCTCCGGTGATGAACATGACGTTGACCCCGTGCCGGCCGACCGCCTCCCAGACGGCGTGCGCGTCGAAATCGGGATACACCACCGCTTTTCCGCCGCCGAAGAGTGCCTGGAACACCGCCCACTGCGAGCCGCCGTGGATGAACGGCGGGATC
>NZ_MVPX01000378.1:0-8045 GCF_002043085.1 Gordonia sp. i37
GCCCTGCCGCCACACGACACCTTTGGGCTTGCCGGTCGTGCCGCCGGTGTAGAGCATGTACAGGTCGTCGTCGGAGCGCTCCTCGAAGTCACGCTCGATCGATTCGCCTGCGATCGCGTCGTCGTAGAGGACCGGGGCGGCGAGCGTCCCGATCTCGACGTCACTGCCGTCGGGGATGACGACGCGGTGGGCGACGACTGGCCGCACACCACCGGTCTCGTCGCGATTCGACAACACGTTACACACGCGCGTCGAGTACTGACGTTCGTGGATGAGCACGGTCATCCCGGAGTCGGAGAAGATGTGGTCGAGCTCGGCCTCGACGTAGCGGTAGTTGACGTTGACCATCACCGCCCGCGCCTTGAAGATCGCGACCATCGCCTCGATGGATTCGATCGTGTTCCTGCTGTACAGGCCCACTCTGTCACCGGGTTGCACGCCCAGTGAACGGAGGTGGTGGGCGAGGGCGTTGCTGCGGGCCTCGAGTTCGGCATAGGTGCGCGAGCGATCGCCCGATTCGACGGCGGTGCGGTCCGGCATGAGGTCGACCGCATGCTCGATGAGGTCCCCGATGGTGAAAGCCATGACACAAAACTAGAACGTGTTATCGTTTCCGGCAAGAGCACGTTCTCTTCACATGCCACTTCCACCGATCTGGGGGTCGAGATGACCACGACGTCGCATGCCGCGTCCGCCACCGACGACGCACCACACTGTCTGGTCGAGCAACGCGGACACGTCCTGATCGTCACCATGAACCGTCCCGCGGCCCGCAACGCGCTGTCCTCGGAGATGATGGCGATCATGACCGAGGCCTGGGACCGGGTCGACTCCGACCCGGAGATCCGGGCCGCGATCCTCACCGGCGCAGGGGGCGCATTCTGCGCCGGCATGGACCTCAAGGCCATGTCGCGCAACGCTCCCGGCGACACGGTCAAACAGGGCACCTGGAATCCGGCGTCGTTGCCCGCGCTGCTCAAGGGCCGGCGTCTGAGCAAACCGCTCATCGCCGCCGTGGAGGGGCCGGCGATCGCCGGCGGTACCGAGATCCTGCAGGGCACCGATATTCGGGTGGCCGGCCGAAGTGCCAGATTCGGTGTGTCCGAAGCGCGTTGGGGGCTGTTCCCACTCGGCGGCAGTGCCGTGCGCCTGGTACGCCAGATCCCCTACACCGTCGCCTGCGACATCCTCCTGACGGGCCGGCACATCACCGCCGACGAAGCCAAGGAGTACGGTTTGATCGGCCACGTCGTCGACGACGGTGCCGCCCTCGACAAAGCCCTCGAACTCGCCGACGCGATCTGCGCCAACGGACCCCTCGCCGTGCAGGCGATCCTGCGGACCATCCGCGAGACCGAGGGCATGCACGAACTCGACGCCTTCGCCATCGAGGCCCCGATCGGCATCTCGGTGTTCCAGAGCAAGGACGCCAAGGTCGGCCCGAAAGCGTTCGCCGCCAAGGAGAAGCCGGTCTTCACCGGTGAATGACGTCGCGAGACGTTGACACCACCGCCCGCGACGAGCATCGTCGAGGATGTGTTGCGACGCCCGCTGAAGAACGACTGGTCCGGCCAACGATTCCCGCATGCCGGCACCCGGCGCCCGGTCATCGGTGACCTCGGGGTCTCCGATCCGCGTAGTCCGGTGCTGAGCATCCTCGAGTGGGGACCGGGTCTCGGGCCGATCTTCGAGATGCAGATCTTCCGGCAGAAGTTCGTGTTCGTCGCGTCGGCGGAGCTCACCGCCGAACTCTGTGACGAGACCCGTTTCTGCAAGGCGCTGCCACCGGCGATCACCGCGCTGCGCCAGTACGCCGGCGACGGTTTGTTCACCGCGCGCAACGACGAGCCCAATTGGCAACTGGCGCACGAGTTGTTGATCCCGGCATTCACCAAGTCGGCGATCCGCTCCTACCACCCGACGATGATCTCCACCGCGAGTGAACTCTTCGACTATTGGGACCGTCGCGGCGGCGACACCGATGTCACCCGGGACATGACCAAGCTGACCCTGGAGACCTTGACACGCACCGCTTTCAGTCAGGATTTCGGTTCGTTCTCCTCGGCGCAGCCGCATCCGTTCATCGGTGCGATGATCCGCGCCCTCGAGACCGGCCGACGCAAGGGCGGCCTGGGCACCGCTCCGGGTGGCCGATTCCTGATGCGTTATCTCGACCGCCGTAACGCCGAGCACCAGGAGTACGTCGACTCGCTTCTCGACGAGGTGATCGCCGCCCGCGCAGGCGATCCGAACCGTGACGATCTGCTCGGCATCATGCTCAACGTCGCCCACCCCGAGACGGGCGAGAAGCTCTCGATGCTCAACATCCGCTACCAGATCCTCACCTTCCTGGTCGCCGGGCACGAAACCACTTCCGGGGCATTGTCATTCACCCTGTACTACCTCTCCCAGAACCCGGAGTGCCTCGCGCGTGCCCAGGCCGAGGCCGACGAGATCCTCGGCGCGGACCCCACGGCGATGCCGGAGTTCGAGCAGGTGCCGAAGTTCCGCTACATCCGACACTGTCTCGACGAGGCGCTACGAATCTGGCCGACAGTGCCCGCCTTCGCCCGCAGCCCGCGGGAGGACACCGTGATCGGCGGGAAATACCGGATGCGGCCGCAGGATTGGGCGATCGTACTGCTGGGCCTGGTACACCGCGATCCGCAGGTGTGGACCGACCCCGACGTCTACGATCCGGACCGTTTTCTCTCGGCGAACATCAAGAAGCGGCCCGCCCACACCTACCAGCCGTTCGGCACCGGGGTGCGCTCCTGCATCGGTCGCCAGTTCGCGCTGCACGAGGCGGTGCTGGTGCTCGCGAGCCTGCTGCACCGATACGACCTGCGGGCCGACCCCGACTACGAGCTGACCGTCGACGAGCGTCTGACCATGGTGCCCAAGGATTTTCACTTGTCGCTGAGCGAGCGCAGGGTGTCGGCGACCGCGGGTTGAGCACGGTTCAGACCAGCCCGGCCAGGGTCTCGATGGTCGCGACGTCACGCGCGGTGACCATCAGCATGTCGACCCCGGCGGCCTCCCACAAGGAGATCTGCGCACGTACCTCGTCGGCGGTGCCGGCGATCAGGGTTTCGCGGACCATCTCGTCGGGCACCGCCGCGATCGCCTCCTCCTTACGGCCCGCACGAAACAGTCGTCCGATCTCTTCGACGGCGTCGCCGTAGCCCATCCGTGTATACAGCTCGGCGTGAAAGTTCTTCTGCTCGGCTCCCATTCCGCCGACGTACAGTGCCGTCGACGGACGATACCGGTCGACGGCGGCGTCGATGTCATCGGTGATGACGACCTGTACCGTCGCCGCGACCTCGAACTCCTCACGCGTGCGCCGAGCACCGGGTCGCGCAAAGCCGTCGGCCAGCCACTGCTCGTACTGATCGGCCAGGGCGAGACTGTAGAAGATGGCGAGCCAGCCGTCGGCGATCTCGGCGGTCTGCGCGACGTTGCGAGGGCCCTCGGCACCGAGCCAGATGGGGATATCCGCGCGCAGCGGATGGGTGATCGGCTTGAGTGGCTTGCCCAGGCCGGTCGACCCGGGTGCGTGTGCCGGGTACGGCAGCGGGTAGTGCGGCCCGTCGCTGCGCACCGGCGCCTCGCGCGCCAGCACCGCGCGGACGATCTCGACGTATTCGCGGGTCCGGGCAAGGGGTTTGGCGAACGGCTCGCCGTACCAGCCCTCCACGACCTGTGGTCCCGACACCCCGAGTCCGATGATGTGGCGGCCGCCGGAGAGGTGGTCGAGGGTCAGCGCGGCCATCGCCAGGGAGGTCGGCGGTCGGGCGGACAGCTGTGAGACCGCGG
Source organism: Gordonia sp. i37 (assembly GCF_002043085.1). Classification (NCBI taxonomy): domain Bacteria; kingdom Bacillati; phylum Actinomycetota; class Actinomycetes; order Mycobacteriales; family Gordoniaceae; genus Gordonia; species Gordonia sp. i37. The sequence continues at coordinate 3,820 of NZ_MVPX01000378.1, forward strand.
TACCCAGTCGGATGCGGGACGTCGCCGATCCCCACCATGCCAGCGGGGTGTAGGTGTCCGAACCCCACGATTCGGCGGTGAACACGGCGTCGAGGCCGTTGGCCTCGGCGGCCGTGACGAGTTCGGCTGCGCCGGCGATGGGACCGGCTCCCCAATATCCCAGTTGCAAAGCCAGTTTCACGGTCGATGCCGTCCTCTCGGGGTTGTCGATCCTCGGCGTGCCGACGTGCGTCTTGTGCCCAATACTAGAACGTGTTCTACTCGATTGTGTGAGCAGCATCGCAACCAGTGACCATCCCGGAGTCCCAGACCCGGTGGCGGTCGTTCCCGAACCCGAGACCCCCGTCCTCACCGCACCGCTGACCAACACCTTCGGGTACACCCGGTCGCTGGGTCCGGTGCTGTCGCAGTTCGCGCTCGGTCTGCGCGACGGCCGGATCGTCGGCTCACGCGCCGCGGACGGAACCGTCTCGGTGCCCCCGGTCGAGTTCCATCCCGGATCCGGTGCCCCGACCACCGATCTCGTCGACGTCGCGACCATCGGCACCGTCGTCTCGTGGACGTGGGTCGACCAACCCGCCGAACCCCAACCGCTCGACGTGCCGTTCGCCTGGGCGCTGATCCGTCTCGACGGCGCCGACACCGCTCTGCTGCACGCCCTGCGGGTGGAGTCACCCGACGACGTGGCGACGGGGCTGCGCGTGCACGCCGTGTGGCGCGCCGCGCGGACCGGCCGGATCGACGACATCAGCCATTTCGCCCCGGGGGAGATCGCAACACCGGCGGAACCGAATACCGCCGAGGTCGACCCGGGCGAGCGGGTCGTCATCACGACCCCGATCACCACCACGATCACCCACTCGGCCACCGAGGAGGAATCCTGGTACCTGGAGGGACTCAAGGCCGGCAAGCTCTATGGCTCCCGGATCGGTTCGGGCGTCGACGCCGGTCGGGTGTACTTCCCGCCGCGTAAGGTCAGCCCGTCGGACGGGGCACGCGCGGTGGAGCGGGTCGAGTTGGCCGACACCGGTACCGTCACCACCTTCTGCATCGTCAACGTCCCCTTTCAGGGACAACGCATCAAGCCGCCGTACGTGGCCGCCTACGTGCTGCTCGACGGCACCGACATCCCGTTCCTGCACCTGATCCTCGACTGCCCGGCCGACGAGGTCCGCATGGGGATGCGCGTGCAGGCAGTGTGGGTCCCCGAGGACGAGCGTGAACTCTCGTTGGGCAGCATCAGCCACTTCCGGCCGACCGGCGAGCCCGACGCCGACTACGCCTCCTACCGCGAATTCCTCTGAGCCCCAGCACTTTCTCGCCCATCACAAAGGACATGTCGTCATGACCCTCCCCCGGATCGCGATCGTCGGGTTCGCCCACAGCCCGAATGTCGTCGGGACCCACGGCACCACCAATGGCGTGGAGATGCTGATCCCGTGTTTCTCCAAGCTCTACGCCGAACTCGGCATCAGCCGGACCGACATCGGATTCTGGTGCAGTGGATCGTCGGATTACCTTGCCGGACGCGCTTTCTCGTTCATCTCGGCCATCGACTCGATCGGTGCGATGCCGCCCATCAACGAGTCGCACGTCGAGATGGACGCGGCGTGGGCCCTCTACGAGGCCTGGGTGAAGATCGCCACCGGCGAGGTCGATCTGGCCCTGGCCTACGGCTTCGGCAAATCGACGGCCGGCGACATGGATCTGACCCTGGCGCTGCAGACCGACCCGTACACGGTGGCACCGCTGTGGCCACAGGCCCGGTCGCTCGCCGCATTGCAGGCCCGCGCGGGACTCGATGCCGGAGCGTGGACCGAGGCCGACATGGCAGCGGTGGCCGCCCGTACCACCGGCGCCTCGGTGGACGACCTCCTGGGTGCCGACTACGTCGCGAATCCCTTGCGCGCCCACGACATCGCGCCCTACACCGATGCCGCAGCAGCGGTCATCATCGCCTCCGAGCGTCGGGCACGTGAGCTGGTGGCCAATCCCGCGTTCATCACCGGGTGGGATCATCGCATCGACACCCCGAATTTCGGCGCGCGGGACCTGACGGTGTCGCCGTCGACGACCCTGGCCGGCGATACCGCGTTCGGCGAGCGGAGCCGCGCCGTCGACGTCGCCGAGATCGCAGCCCCCTACACCCATCAAGAGCTGATCGTGCGCAACGCGTTACGCCTGCCGGAGTCGGTGCGCATCAATCCGTCCGGCGGTGTCCTCGCCGGGAACTCTCTGTTCTCGGCCGGATTGCAGCGGATCGGCTACGCCGCCAACGAGATCCTCGGAGGCAACGCGCAGACCGCGCTCGCGCACGCGACGAGCGGTCCACTGCTGCAACAGAACATGGTGGTCACCTTGGGCGCCGACACCGCGGGAGACGAGAACTGATGGCACACAACAACCGGGCGGCGGTTCTGGGCACCGGCCAGACCCACTACGTCGCCAAACGGCACGACGTGACGATGGCCGGGATGTGCCGGGAGGCGATCGACGCGGCACTGGCCGACGCGAAGGTCTCGATCGACGAGATCGACGCCGTCGTCATCGGCAAGGCCCCGGATCTCTTCGAGGGCACCATGATGCCGGAGCTGGCGATGGCGGAGGCGCTCGGCGCCGTCGGCAAACGACTGATCCGGGTGCACACCGCGGGTTCGGTCGGCGGTTCCACCGCCAATGTCGCGGCGTCGCTGGTGTTCGCCGGGGTGCACCGTCGGGTGCTGGCCGTTGCGTGGGAGAAGCAGTCGGAGTCGAATGCCATGTGGGCGTTGTCGATTCCGGTGCCGTTCACCAAGCCGGTGGGCGCAGGCGCGGGCGGATTCTTCGCCCCTCACGTGCGCGCCTACATCCGGCAGTCCGGTGCGCCCGAGCACATCGGTGCGATGGTCGCGGCCAAGGACCGTCGCAACGGCGCCCTCAATCCGCTGGCACACCTCCATCAGCCCGACATCACCACCGAGTCGGTCATGGCGTCGCAGATGCTCTGGGACCCGATCCGCTACGACGAGACGTGCCCGTCGTCGGACGGGGCATGCGCCGTGGTGATCGGCGACGAGCAGATCGCTGATGACGCTGTGGCACAGGGAACTCCGGTCGCATGGATTCACGCGACCGCGATGCGCACCGAGCCGTTGGCCTTCGCGCACCGCAACGTCGTCAGCCCACAGGCCGGTCGGGATGCCGCCGCGGCTTTGTGGAAGGCCGGCGGCATCGACAACCCCGTCGAGGAGATCGACGCCGCCGAGATCTACGTACCCTTCTCGTGGTTCGAGCCGATGTGGTTGGAGAACCTGGGTTTCGCGCCGGAGAACCAGGGCTGGAAGCTGACCGAGGCCGGCGAGACCGAGATCGGTGGGCGCATCCCGCTCAACGCCTCCGGCGGCGTGTTGTCGTCGAATCCGATCGGCGCGTCAGGCATGATCCGCTTCGCCGAGGCCGCGATCCAGGTGATGGGCAAAGCCGGAGCACACCAGGTTCCCGACGCCCGCAAAGCCCTCGGCCACGCGTATGGCGGTGGCTCGCAATACTTCTCGATGTGGCTGGTGGGGGCCGACAAACCCCAGCACTGACTCGGCTCGGGTTCTTCCCCAAGGGTTTCGTTGTTCCCCTGGAAATTGTCAGGGGAGGAATGGGTTTCTTGGGGAAGAACAGGTCAGCCAACGATTCCTGCGCGGCGGAGAGCCCCGAGGATCTTGCGGACGAAGGCGTCGGGGTCGCGCAGATCCTGCCACGTCCACCGCACCACGACGATCCCGCACTCACGGATCGCGTCCTCGCGCAGCTTCTCCGCGTAGATGACGTCCTCGGCAAACCGATGCCCGCTGGCCGCCGAGGCACGGTGATACTTGAACCTGCCGTCGAACTCCCCGACGACCAGCAAACTTCCCTGCGAGTCACGCCACCCGAAATCGCAGCGTTTCACCGAGCCGTCGGCGACGACGACCTCCGCCTGGAGCTCGGGCCGCGGCACCGACTTCGACTCCATCATGACACCGCGGCTCAGCGACTCGCCGATGCTCTCGGATCGATCGTCCGCCAAAGGCAGGGCGCTGCGCAGTAACGCAATTCCGTGCTGTCGCCGCATACCCGCTGCGACACCTTCAAGGTCGACGGAAATACCACGCTTACGGCCCTGGTAGAGCCCGGAGTCGAGAGCGCGGGTAAGTCCCCTGGGGTGGTGGGGTTTCGGGGGTGACGTCAGCTGAGCCAGGTTCGGTCTGGTGCGG
>NZ_MVPX01000379.1:0-8993 GCF_002043085.1 Gordonia sp. i37
ATCGGTCGGAGGGATGTGGGCTTGGTGAACGATCAGACTCTGCGTGGTACGGCCTGAGGCTTTCGAGGTGAAATGAACCTTCGAGGTATCGCTGTCCAGCAACGGAATGCCCAGCAGCGCCGCCGCCGACTGATGGCTCGGGTAACGCCGTTCCCCGCCGATCCGAACCGCCGCGAGGACCGAATCGCGATACCGCTCTTCGCGAACCGCAAACTCATCGAGCTCGCAGTCGCCTTTCACCGGGACGTACCCACCCCACCCCACACGCGCAAGAGTCCCGTCGCGTAGACCACGTGCGATCTCGGCGTCGGTCGCACCTCGCTTGATCGCATCACGTCGCAGGATCAGACGGTCGTCGGAATTCATGGGGATGAGCATGCCCGAGAACGAGCAGGCGTGGTCAAGCTCATCCACAGCTGTGGATAATCGCCTTTCCACCGGGATCCTGGCGATTCTTCCGCAAGAAATCCGTTCCTCCGCAGGAAATTTCGCGGGGAAGAACGAGAAAGTAGGGGAAGAAGATTCTTCCCCTACTTTTCATGGGTCGAGCGCTCCGAGCGGGTGAGAGGGTCTGCTAAGCCGGGCGCACCGAGTTGATCGCCTTCTCGACCTCCCAGAACGCCCGCAGCGCAGCGAGTTTCCCGTTCTCGTCGGCGCGATAGGTGAACACACCGTGGGCTTCGGAGACGTGACCGGCGATGTGGGTGACGATCTTACCGATGTAGGCGACCTCGTTGCCGCAGATGATCTCGTCGTCGAAGACGAACTCGATGCTCTCGGTGGTCGCTATCGACAGATCCCAGAACTCCGAGATCCGTTGGTGCCCGGTGAATCCGATGCCTTCGGCATCGAACATCGACGGCCCCACCGGGTCCTCGACCTTCGCGTCGGCGGCGAAATTGTCCACCCAGGCCTGCTTGTCCCGGGCCTCGACGAACTCACGCGAGCGCCGTCCGGCGAGTACCGCCGGATGGTTCTCCCGATCGATGTTCAGATACGCCGGCGCGGTTCCGGAGTGGGTCATTTCGTCCCGTAGTCGACCCGGAGTTCCTTGACCCCGTTGATCCAGCCGTGCCGCAGCCGACGCGGTGCCTCGAGCCGGCTGATGTCGGGCACCAGGTCGGCCAGCGCGTTGAACATCAGGTTGATCTCCATCCGCGCCAGGTTCGCCCCGACGCAGAAGTGCGCACCGTTGCCGCCGAAACCGACGTGCGGGTTGGGATCCCGCAGGATGTTGAACTCGTAGGGTTTCTCGAAGACCTCGTCGTCGTAGTTCGCCGAACCGTAGAACAACCCGACGCGCTCGCCCTCGGCGATGTCAACGCCGCCGACCTGCGTGTCGCGCTTGGCGGTGCGCTGGAAACAGTTGACCGGCGTGGCCCAGCGGACGATCTCGTCGACCGCTGTGGCCGGCCGCTCCCGCTTGAACAGCTCCCACTGATCGGGGTGTTCGAGGAAGGCGTTCATGCCATGGCTGATCGCGTTGCGCGTCGTCTCGTTGCCGGCGACGGTCAGCAGGATGAAGAAGAAGCCGAACTCGGCCTCGTCGAGCGACTGGCCCTCGATATCGGCGTTGACCAACACGCTGACGATGTCGTCGACGGGATTCTTGCGACGTGCCTCGGCCATGTTGTAGCCGTAGCCGAGGATCTCCGCCGACGCCATCTCCGGGTCCTCGCCGAACTCCGGGTCGTCGTAGTTCATCATGTTGTTCGACCAGGTGAAGAGCTTGACCCGGTCTTCCTCGGGCACACCGAGCAGATCGGCGATGGCCAGCAACGGCAGGTCGACGGCCACATCGTGGACGAAGTCTCCGGTGCCTTGTTCGGCCGCGTGGGTCACGATCGTCCGGGCCGCGTCGTCGAGCTTGTCCTCGAGCGCCTGCACCGCACGCGGCGTGAAGGCCTTCGACACCAGCTTGCGCAACCGCGTGTGGTCCGGCGGATCGTGGTTGATCAGCAGCGCCTTGGTGACGTCGAGCTGCTCCTGGGTCATCTCGTCGTCGAAACGCATGATGACCCCGTTGGACGCCGTCGACCAGTCGGCGTTGTTCTTGGAGATCTCGCGGACATGGGCGTGCTTGGAGATCACCCAATAGCCGCCGTCATGAAATCCGCCGCCCTTGCCCTCGCGCTGCGCATTCCACCACACCGGGGCCGTCGAACGCAGGGCTGCGAACTCCTGGACCGGGAGCCCCTGCTCGAGCAGATCGGGACTGGTGAAATCCCAGCCCTCCTGCGTCATGAACGGGCTGCTGCCCGGGTCTTCCGTTGACGACGTCGCCCCGCTCGGCGACTCCCCCGCGGAAACGTTGACGGTCTTGACCACTGTCACACCACCTGTCGTTACCTGTAGTGAGATGAGAACGGACTTCGGTCTCACTTGTGTGATCCACGGTACACAAGAAACCACGGCAGCACGAGAACCTGTTCTACTTTTTTCTGGACGGTCGCCCCAGTCTGTCCCACCAACGCAGTGTTGGGCGACCGTCCCACTTCGACTTTTCTGGACTTCTGTCCAGGAAACTGGAGCTTTCACCCTTTCCTCTGCCCATCGCCATCGCCATATCGATCCCGAGGCTGGACGCAAACGAGAACATGTTCTAATTTGAGCAGGACAGTGCCGGTCGTCAGACGGCAGAGAACCTCGGAGGAGAGGAACCACCATGGGTGTTCCCGTGATCGTGGAAGCAGTGCGGACGCCGATCGGAAAGCGGGCCGGGTGGTTGTCGGGTCTGCATGCCGAAGAGCTCCTCGGGATGACCCAGCGCGGCCTCATCGAACGGGCGGGCATCGACCCGGCCTTGGTCGAGCAGGCGATCGGCGGCTGTGTCACCCAGGCCGGCGCCCAGGCCGGCAACATCACCCGCAAGGCCTGGCTGTCGGCGGGTCTGCCCGAACACACCGGCGCGACCACGATCGACTGTCAGTGCGGGTCTGCGCAGCAGGCCAATCATTTGATCGCCGGACTGATCGCGACCGACACCATCGAGGTCGGCATCGCCTGCGGCGTCGAGACCATGACGCAGGTGCCACTGGGCGCCAACGTCGGGACGAATGCCGGTCCCTACCATGCCGATTCGTGGCACATCGACCTGCCCAACCAGTTCGAGGCCGCCGAGCGCATCGCGCGCCGACGCGGCATCACCCGCGCCGACATCGAGGCGCTCGGCCTGCGGAGCCAACAGCGTGCGCGAATCGCCTGGGACGAAGGACGTTTCGACCGCGAGGTACTCGCGCTCAAGGCACCGGAACGCACCAAGGACGGTGAACTCACCGGCAACATCCTCGACGTGGTCCGAGATCAGGGGCTGCGCGAGACGACCGCGGAGTCGCTGGCCGGCCTCAAGCCGGTGATCGAGGGCGGCATCCACACCGCCGGCACCTCCTCGCAGATCTCCGACGGCGCCGCGGCGATCCTGCTGATGGACGAGGGTCGTGCACGGGAACTGGGCCTCACCCCCCGGGCTCGGCTGCGCGCGCAGGCGCTCGTCGGTGCCGAGCCGCACTACCATCTCGACGGTCCGGTCCAGGCCACCGAACGAGTATTGAGCAAGGCCGGAATGTCGTTGTCGGACATCGACCTCGTCGAGATCAACGAGGCATTCGCCTCGGTGGTTCTCAGTTGGGCCCAGGTCCACGGCGCCGACATGGACAAGGTGAACGTCAACGGCGGCGCGATCGCACTCGGACATCCGGTGGGCAGCACCGGTTCCCGATTGATCACCACCGCCCTGCACGAACTGGAACGCACCGACAAGCAGACCGCCCTGATCACGATGTGTGCCGGCGGGGCCATGGCCACCGGTACGATACTGGAACGCATCTGAGCCGGTGGATGCGAACAACCGCCCACCCCAACTCGATTCACCTGTTGTCGCGCGGCTGATCAAGGTGGGCTCGCGGCTCAACACGGTGGTCTACCGCGCCACAGGTGGCCGTCTGGGCAACACGTGGCGAATCGGGGCGGCACTGCACAAGCCGGTTCCGGTGTGCCTGCTGACCACGACCGGCCGCAAGTCGGGTAAGCCTCGCACGGCCCCGTTGCTCTATCTGCGCGACGGCGAGAACTTCGTCGTGGTGGCCTCACAGGGCGGACTGGCGCATCACCCGGCGTGGTATCTCAACCTGCGCGCCAACCCGGCGGTGACCATCGAGGTCGGGCGCGATCGCCACGAGTTGCTGGCCCGCACCGTGGATGAGGCCGAACGCGCGCGCCTGTGGCCGAAACTGGTCGAGGTGTATGCCGACTTCGACACCTACGACGCCTGGACCGAGCGTGAGATCCCGGTGGTCATCTGCGAACCCGCCGCCGGCTGACACCGCCTTTGATCTCGGCCGGGCCGGCTCAACGAATTCCGCTCGGAAGTGCACGGATCGCCGATCCCAACCAGCAGTCGAGGAACTCTCGGCGATCCGGAGCCGAGTGCGCGTGGCCGGGGTCGATGATCAGTGATTGCAGGGTGCGCAAGACGATCTCGACGAGGATCTCGATTTCCTGGTCGCCGTAACCGCGTGCGGTCCAGTCGACATCCATCCGCTCGATCATGCTGCGCGCGAATACGCGCGCGTTCTCCGAGGTGATCTGTCCGATCACCGGGAGGCTCTGATGTCCGGGCAGCAGCAGGATGCCCATGTAGCGGTCGTCGGCGAGCGCCTCCAGCACCGCTGAAACACCCTCGACCACAGCCACATCCGGCTCGGTGAGTCCCGCCAAGCGGCCGGCGATGCGGTCGAGGAACGCTCCGACGGCGTCGACGGCGGTCGCCGAGAGCAACGCCTCGGTGCTCGGGAAGTAGCGATACACCGTCTGGCGGGTCACGCCGAGTCGTCGCGCCACGTCGGTCAGACGCGTGGCCTCTCCCTGTTCGTCGATGACCTCTCGGGTGGTCGCGAGAATGCGCGCGACCGCCTCCTCATCGGTGGCGGGTACCGCACCGGCCCATCCGTGCGTCCGCATCAGCGTGCCCCATGGTCGATCGGCCTCACCGGGCACTCGCGCGTCATGAGAATCCACCCTAATCGGCGAACGAGGCCGAGACGTTTGACCATACAGATATTTTCTGGTGTATGGTGTGGTGATGCAGACCACATCGACCCGTCCGTTCGACGCGGGCATCGACTTCACCGATCCCGACCTCCTCGAACGCGGTATCCCCCTTGTCGAATTCGCTCATCTGCGCCGGACGGCACCGGTGTGGTGGAACGCCCAGGAGGAGGGCAAGGGCGGCGGATTCCACGATGGCGGATTCTGGGTGGTCTCGAAGCATGCTCACGTCCGCGAGGTCTCACGCAATCACGCGCTGTGGTCGACCAATGCCAACGGCGCGATCATCCGCCTCCCCGAGTACGTGACGGCCGATCAGATCGAGTTCACCAAAGCGCTTCTCATCAACCACGATCCGCCGTCGCACACGCGTCTACGCAAGATCGTCTCGCGCATCTTCACGCCGAAATCCGTTGGTGCGCTGACCGACACGTTGCAGGAGTCGGCACACCGGGTGGTCACCGAGGCCGCGGCGCGCGGCAGCGGGAACTTCGTCGACGACGTCGCCGTCCACCTCCCGTTACAGGCGATCCTCGACCTCATCGGTGTACCCACCGCCGATCGACCGAGAATTCACGAACTCGTCGACGCCATCATCAATTCCGACGATCCGGATCAGCTGATCGATCCCACCACGGCGAACGCCGAATTGCTGGGTTACGCATACCAGATGGCCGAGGATCGGCGACGTAATCCGCGTGAGGACATCGTCACCACCCTGGTGCAGGCCGACATCGACGGTGAGGCCCTCGACGAGATGGAGTTCGGTTTCTTCGTCATCCTGCTGATCACCGCCGGGAACGAGACCACCCGAAATGCGACCACGCACGGAATGAATGCGTTTCTCGATCATCCCGCCCAGTGGGAGCTGTTTCGCCGTGAGCGGCCCGCCTCGACGATCGATGAGATCCTGCGCTGGTCGACGCCGGTCAACGCCTTCCAGCGAACTGCCCTCGCCGACACCGAACTCGGTGGCGTCGCGATCACCGCTGGGCAGCGGGTCGGACTGTTCTACAGCTCGGCCAATTACGACGAGGACGTCTTTTCCGACCCATTCACCTTCGACATTCTTCGTGACCCCAATCCCCATCTCGCGTTCGGCGGGAATGGGGCACATTTCTGCATCGGGGCCAACCTCGCCCGCCTCGAGCTGAACCTCATCTTCAACGCCATCGCCGACGTGCTGCCCGACATCTCCCGGGTCGGGCCGATGCGGCGGGTCCGATCGGGCTGGCTCAACGGGGTCAAGGATCTCCCGGTGGACTACGGCACCCTCTCCCGGGTGCCTGGTCCCTGACGCTCGGTGGCCACGACGCGAAAGGGCACATAGACTTTCGTCCATGGCCGACGAATCCGATTCCACAGCCGACCACCTCTGCCCATCGACGCCCGCAGTCGCGGTGATCATCCCCGCATACAACGAGGAACGCCTGATCGTCGACACCCTGCAGGCCTTGCAGGATCAGGAGTTCGACGCCCCACTGCATCGTGAGGTCCTGCACGGATTCCGCGTGGTGGTGGTCGACAACAACAGCACCGATCGCACCCCGGACCTCGTCCGCGAGTTCATCGAGGCCGGAACCCGGTTCCCCACCGAATTGATCTCCGAAACCGAAAAGGGTTCGGGCTGTGCCGCCGACACCGGCGCGCGTCACGCCATCGCTTCCGGAGTTCGCTACATCGCGCGCACCGACGCCGACTCGCATCCGGCGCCGGACTGGCTCGCCACCCTGCTGACCCCGCTGTTCGCCGGGAAACGGCTCGTCGGCGGCCGGGTGAAAGCCCGTGACGACGAAGACGTCTCACCGTTCCTGTTCAACGCGGTCGGCAAACTCTGGCGGGTCGGCCACGCCGTGGAGTACCTGCGGACCGCCCGCGGACCGGCCGCCGGCCGCCGCAGTTATGCGGTGGTGGGCAACAACATGGCCATCGACGTCGAGATGTACCTGGAATCCGGCGGGTTCCCGCGGACGCGCATGGAGGACGTCGACGACGACACCGTGTTACAGAGTCGCGTGCGGTCGCTGGTGGGCCCCAAGGGAATCGCCTTGCAGAAGAATGCCCTGGTCTACACCTCGCAACGCCGCCAACAGGCCTTCGGGATCAAGGGCCTGCTCGAATGGTATTCGGGTGACCGCAGTTCCACCGACCTCGCCGCCGATGTCCGCTGAGCCCCGCGTGGCGGTGATCGTGCCGGCCTACAACGAGCAGCGTCTGATCACCTCGACGCTGCGCGCCCTCGACGCCCAACGTTTCGACACGGTGCTCGAACGTCAACTGCTGAACGGTTTTCGGGTCATCGTCATCGACAACAACAGCACCGACACCACCGCGGAGGTGGTCGAGAAGTTCATCGCCGAGGGCACCCGCCGGCCGTTCGAGCTGATCACCGAGACACAGAAGGGCATCGGATCGGCCGTCGACACCGGCGTACGGCACGCCATCGACACCGGCGCGGTGTTCGTCGCCCGGACGGATTCGGATTCGGTCCCCGATCCGACGTGGCTGCACGAGCTGCTCCAGCCGTTGCTGGCCGGCCGGCGACTCGTCGGCGGCCGATTACGGGCACGCCACGACGAACCGTACTCGCCGGTTCCCTACGACCTGCTCGGCCTGCTGTGGCGAGTCGGACACCTGCAACAGAAGTGGCGAACCCGACACGAACCCCCGTATGCGCAGCGGACTTTCGGGGTTGTCGGCACGAACTGCGCCTTCGACACCGAGGTCTACCTGACCGCAGGCGGGTATCCGCGGCTGCCTCTCGAGCAGGTTTCCGACGACTGGGAGTTGCAACAGCGTGTACGCAAGGTCGCACCGAAGTCCGCGGTGGCCCTCGCACCCCGTGCCATCGTCCGCACCTCTCAGCGACGTGTACGGCATCTGGGCATTCGTGGGAACTCGGCGTGGTACGCCGCCGACCATCGGGGCGGACGAGCCGACCTCGCGGAGTCGACGGGTCAGGCGATCGACATCCGCTGAGCAGTGACGCCGGTATGAGATCTCATGCCATACCGTGTGCCTGCGCAGCAGGCATCGTGACGCGATCGACGATCTCACCGATCACCGAAACCGTCTCGGACAGAACGGCGTCGATGATCTTCTCGGCCTGATCGGTATCGGGATAGCGAACCCGCACATGGATGCCACTCTCGTCGCGCCACAGCCACCACTGCGCGTTGTCGGTGTCGTGATCGCCGGAGAGTTGACGGACCTCGACGCCGTCGGCCGGTGTGTACCAACGGGTGTAGTCCACATAGGACAGCATGAACACGTCGTCTCGGCTGCGGCGCAACCGATCTCCGAAGGTCTGATAGACCGGGGTCAATCCGATCTCGGCCAGCGGTGTCGCCTCGGCCACCCGTCGTGCGTTGATCCGGCTGAGCTCCAACGGATCACCACTACATGCGACGCGCATCGGGATGTTGTCGACCACCCAACCCACGAAGCGTCGGTCCGTCTGGGGTCCGGCCGGGATGATCGTCGACATCTCCTCCGGGCCTCCGGACCGATGGACGGCCACTCCGATGGCGGTCAGCAATGCCGAGAGCGTACGGCCGCCGTGGCGTCGGATACCGGAACTGAGTTCGGGGGCGTCGTCGGCGGCCACCAGTGTGCGCATCGCGGTGCGCATCGGCTTGCGCTCCCCCGGGCCGACGCCGAGATCCAAGGGGAAATCCGGTATCTGCCAGTCGGATTGTTCGAGAAAGCGTTCCCAGCCGGCCAGCCGCGGGTCGTCGGCGGGCACGTCCGGAAGACGGATGTGGGCGCGCACCTCGTCGAGACCCGATGCCGCGGGCCGTAACGGGCGTTCGGCGAGAACATCGGTGATGTCGGCGGCGATCACCGTCAACGACCGGGCGTCGACGTAGGCGTGGTCGAAGGCACAGATCACCGTCGTCGAGTCCGGCCGGCAGACGGCGGACAAGAAGTGCCCACCGGATCGGAGG
>NZ_MVPX01000038.1:0-3143 GCF_002043085.1 Gordonia sp. i37
CACCCCCGCCAGAACACGTATCAAGATCACCACCCGCAAACGCCGCGCCACGAGCCTGCGCAAACCCGCCCGCATCCAGGAGGCCATCGACTTCTGGTCCTTCGCCGGCGGTGCGGCCAACGTCGTCATGCAACTCGGCTGGCCCGAGGTCGCCTACGGCGTCATGGAGAGCAAGGTCGAATCGGGCTCGCTCATGCACCACCCGTGGAAACGGGCCCGCACCACCGGCCAGTACCTCGCCGTCGCGATCCTCGGCACCGAAGAGGAGAAGGCGGCCTTCCGGGAGGCCGTCAACTCCGCGCATCGTCATGTCCGCTCCGACGATCAGAGTCCGGTGAAATACAACGCCTTCAACCGGGAACTGCAGATGTGGGTGGCGGCGTGTCTGTTCGTCGGCATCGAGGACATGCACATCCTGCTGCACGGGGTGATGACCGAGGAGGAAGCCGACGAGTTCTACCAATCGGGCAAGACGCTCGGCACCACCCTGCAGGTCCCCGAGGACATGTGGCCGGCCACCCGCAAGGAGTTCGACCACTACTGGAACGTGGCGTGCCAACGGATCGTGATCGACGACACGACGTGTGAGTTCCTCAACGACCTCGTCGATCTGCGGATGATCAACCCACTGATCCGGTTGCCGTTCGTGAATCTGCTGCGCTTTCTGACGATCGGCTCGCTGCCGCCGATCTACCGCGATCAGCTCGGCCTGGAATGGACCGACGACGACCGCAGACGTTTCGAGCACCTGTTCACGTTCGTCTCCGTGGTCAACAAGTTCCTGCCGAAGTCGATCAGATTCGGCGGCAGCCGCATGTTGATGCGTGATCTGCGCAGCCGGATGAAGCACGACAGGCCGATGGTGTGAGTGTGTCCGGTCACCGTCCACGTCTACGTGACAATTGCCCGATCCATCCGCTGGCGAGCGTGCGCACCGTACGGTTGACTGATCGTATATACCCCGCGGCCCTGCGACGGCCGAACGAGCGCCGCCACCGCGCCCGTCCGGCCTCGGTCATCGAGTCGTCGGGACGGGGATGAGGACAGGAGGACAGGCGATGGCTGCTGTGCGGCTGGGTCGTCGACAGCTCACCGACGAGGTCGCCGACCATCTGCGGACGCGCATCATGACCGGCGAGATCCGGCCGGGGGAGTTCATCCGGCTCGACGAGACCGCATCGGCGCTCGGGTGCAGTGTCACACCGGTACGTGAGGCGCTGGTGACGCTGCGCGGGGAGGGATTGGTCCGGTCGTCACCGCATCGCGGCTTCATCGTGGAGAGCCTGGGACGCGGCGACATCGTCGACATCTTCTGGATGCAGGCCGAGTTGTCGGCGCGGCTGGCGACCCACGCCATCGCCGACCCGGACCTCCCGAGAAGCCTCACCGACCTCGCCGAGATCGTCGACGAGTTGGAGAAGGCGGTGACCGCGGGCAACGCCGACCGCGTGCTGGATCGCGAGTTCGCCTTTCATCGTCGGGTGAACCTGATGGCGCACAGCAAGAAGCTGGCGTGGTTCCTGTTCTCCGCCAACAAGTATTCGCCCGATGAGCTGTACGCCCAGGACTCCGAGTGGGGCCGGCAGGCGGTGGCCAGTCATCGTCGTCTCATCGGTTATCTGCGCGACGGTGACGAGAGCGCGATCCGCGAGGAGATCCACGCGCGATTCGCCGATGCCCGCGACCGACTGATCCGCAGTCTCGAGGCCGTCGGATTCTGGGACGAGGACTCCGACGCCGACTCCCGTGAGCACGCCTCATAGAGATCGCCGGCGGCCGGTCGCGTAGATTGCGGCGCATGTCGACACTGGATGGTGCCCTGCTGGTCCTGCGTTTGGCGGGTGGACATCAGGTGGCCCCGGACATCGAGACCCCGCATAGCGTCCTGTACCCGGGCGCACACCGTGAGCTGCGGCGATACGGCACCGACGAGCAGGTCGCCGCCGCCCGCGCCACGGGGCGGCCGCCGGTGTTGCTCGTACCGCCGCTCGCGGTGTCGGCGCGTTGCTACGACCTCGGACCCGGCCAATCGGTGGTCGAACGGTTCCTCGAGATCGGTCGGGTGCCGTATGTGGTGGACTTCGGTGAGGTCGGTCGCGCCGAGCGGGACATGGGGTTCGAGGACTACTTCGACGACATCGTCCCGCAGGCCATCGGCCGGGTCCTCGACGACCACCCGGGCGCCGAGCAGGTGGATCTGGTGGCGTGGAGTATCGGCGGCACGATCAGCTTGTTGACGGCCGCCGCGCACCCGGAACTGCCGATCCGCTCGATCGCCGCCATCGGCACACCCCTGGATTACGACGCGGTGCCTCCGTATCCGCTGGTCAAGAAGGTGATGAAGCCGACCGGCGGCAAGGCCGTCACCGCGGCATTGCGGGCATTCGGCGGCATCCCCGCCCCCCTGGTGCGCATCGCCTACCGCGGGACCGCGTGGCAGCGGGAACTGAAGAAGCCCGGCTACATCATGCGCAACGCCCACGACACCGAGGCGCTGGCACGCATGCAGGTCATCGATCGTTTCCAGAACTCGATGCCCGGATATGCGGGCAAGGTGTCGGAACAGATGTGGGAGAACTTCGTCTACCGCGGCGAACTCGCGTCCGGTGTGGTCGATTTCGGCGGACGCCGCGTGGACCTCACCTCGATCGCAGTTCCGATCGCGCTGTTCGGCAGTCACCGCGACGCCATCGCCAGTTGGCAGGCGGTGCGTCACGGCGTGGAAGTGCTCGCCGATTCCCCGCAGGTGCACTTCACCACCGTCGAGACCAGCCATCTCGGCCTGATCGCCGGTGAGGCGGCCACAAGCCAGACGTGGCCGCGGGTCGCGGAGTTCCACGCCGCGCTCGATGACTGAGCTGCGGTCAGCCGAGCGCTCTGGCCTCCACCCACTGGTGCACCAGCGGGACCACACCGGCACCCTCCCCGGACGCCGATGCGACCCGCTTCATCGACCCCGAACGGATGTCGCCGGCCGCGAACACGCCCGGTGCGCTGGTCGCCAGGTTCGCCGGCGGTAGCCCGTCGCCCCAGCGATCCTTGGGAACATCACGCCCGGTGAGAACGAAACTGCGTGCGTCACGGGCGATGTCGTCGGGGATCCATTCGCAGTGCGGCTCCGCGCCGATGAGCAGGAACAGACC
>NZ_MVPX01000380.1:0-15184 GCF_002043085.1 Gordonia sp. i37
AAGGCACAGATCACCGTCGTCGAGTCCGGCCGGCAGACGGCGGACAAGAAGTGCCCACCGGATCGGAGTGGATTACACGCCGATGCCGTTCGTCGCAGTACTTCGTCGGTGAGTGCCTGCGCGTCCCAGTCGCGCGCATCGATCTCGTCGTCGACCATCGCCGGGACATCCTGATGATGATGGCGCACATAGTCATCGCCGGCGACGAAATGGCTGCGCAATGCGTCATGACGCGACATCAGCTCCGATACCATGCGGCGCAGCAGTTCCCGGGGCACCGATCGGGGTAGATCGATGACGAGGGTCATCCAGCCCAGGTGACCCTCCTGTACCGAATCGAGATGGAAACGCTCGTTCTCCGAGACCGCCATGACCGTCACAGCCGACGAGTTCGCCGCTGCGCACTCCGGCATCCACTGCACGAAGCGACCCGGTTGCACCGAATAGTGTTCCAGGCTCGCCAGTTTCATACCGCTGCCCCGGTCGATCCGGTGCGCGGTGCGGGCCGCTCGGCACCCGCGGCGAAGTCGTGCAGGATATCGGCGATCGCGTCGAGGTAGGCACCGATGTTCCGCCGGGCGGTCGCGTTGTCGGGGATCTGGGTCTCCACCGTCACGCAGTCGGTCATCCGGCTCACCCAGAGGTTGGCGTTCTTGGTCTTTCCGACACCGGGGAAACCGACCGTCGTCCGCACCGTCGGGTCCTCGACCCCCGGCAGCCGACGATGATCGAGGTAGGTCACCATCTGCGGCGAACCCGTGATCGGCGGCAACTCACCGGTCTGCGCCAACACCCCGAGTACCGCACCCACCGGCGCGGCTGCGGCGGAGCGGGCGTCGCGGACGGCGTCGGTGGCCGCCCCGATCAGCGACACGAAGTCGGCGTCGGGGTCCACCTCGAAACAGATCGGCGCAAAGTTGCACAACCAGCCCTGGGTGCGTTCGTGCCCGGGGGGACGCGTCGCCAGGGCGGTCGTCGTACAGAACAGGCGATCACCGGTCACCGCCAACTGCGCCGATGCCATTGCCGCGTACAGACACCCGGTGAAGGTGCAGCCGGTCCCGGCGAGCCGCTCGTCGATCCGGGCGGCGTCATCGGCGTCGATCAGATCGCGACGGGCACGGACCGCCGGTACGGCGGTGTCACCGTCGATCCCGAGATCGAGCGGCGAGGTCGGAACCCCGCCCTTGGCCCGCAGTGCCGCCCGCCAGGTGTGGACGCTGTCGGCGTCGGCGGCGACCGCCGCGGCCGACATCGCCTCGGCCCGGATGAAATCCGCGTACTTGCCGACCGACAGCAGATCCGCGGGCTCGCCGTGCACCCGTGCCCGGTAGAGCGCGACGATCTCGGCGAGCGCGAGCCACACCGAGTATCCGTCTCCGTGGACATGGTCGGCGCCCAGATAGAACGTGAAACCCCGCTCACCCGCCGCCGCCCCGAATGCCATGGCGGGTACCGAATCGAAGTCGGTCAGCGAGGTGATGCGTTGCGCCGCATACTCGCCGACCGACGCCTCGTCGAGGACGAGGTCGGGGTCCGGCACGGTGGTGACCATCTCCACCGAATCCGCTGGTGCGACCACGCGGGTGATCCCCGATTCGTCGACCACGTAGTGCGCACGTAGTTCCTCGTGGCGCCGCACGAAGTCGGTGAGCGCCTGCGCCATGGCCTCGGCGTCGAGCGGCTCGTCGAAACGCGTGAGGGAGCCGATGATCGCCCGATGCGGTTCGCCGCGTAGACGAGCGGCGACCGCGGTCGCGAGGTGATCGGACTGCAGGAAGGTTCCCGCACCCGAGGGAGACGAGCCGAGTCTGGCCCGATCCGGGGAGCGCATGGTCCACTCCACGACGGACCCACCCGGAAATGCCTCGCGCAGAAGCGGTCCGAGCTCACCGGGTGGTGAGAACCGCACCGTCACCGGCGCCGGCCGGTCAGTGCGGAGGTATCGGCGAGGACGACCGGGCAGTCGCCGTCGGCGATCACCGAGCGCAGTATGGCGTGGAACGTCGAGAGGAACGCCTCGACCGCAGCGCCCTGCGGACCGGCGGTGAACCGGGCGGAGACGTTGAGGCCGTCCGGGATTCGGTTGATCCAGAAGTACACCTCGTCGGCGTCGGCGGTGGCGCTCCGCAGGACGCGGGCATTGCGCGCGTCCCACTGGTCGGCGCCCTCGGCACGTCGCAGGTCGATGTAGGAGATGACGAATCCCGGCGGGGTCACGTCGCCGCCGATCAGGTCGGCAATCGGGGCGAACGGAGCGCTGCCGGCATCGCGGTACCGTCCGACACTCGCCGCCACGGAAGGCAGTGCCTCACGGAATGTGGTGGCACCACCCAATCGGGCGTGCATCGGGATCACACCGACGAACCATCCCACCGCCTCGCCCCACTCGGGGCCGGTGCGGGTGTGGACGGGGCTGATGAACCGCAGATCGTCGGCCCCGCTGCAGGCGGCACCGGCCACCGTCAGCGCCGTGTACACACCGACGGCCATCGAGGTGCCCGCGGCTTTGCACACCGTGTCGAACGCCTTGGTCTGGGCGGGATCGAGGAGATATGTCGACAGGCTCGACTGGTATCCGTCGTCGGGGATGCGAGGGCAGGTGATCGTCGGAGAATGGCCGTCGGGAACCTCGAAACGAGGGAAGGTCGGCATCGGCCCCGGCTGCGCGACCGATGTCGGGGTCTCGAAGAACTCGCGCCACAGGGTGACGGCGATGTTGTTGGCGTCGATCTGCTCGCCGAGATCGCGTTCGGCGTCGGCGAAATCGAGGTAGCTGCCGTAATCCAGCAGATTGTGCGGCGTTGCGTCCAGTGCGGCCTCGTACAGGGTGGTGAGCTCGCGGATCGCGAAAACCTGTGTGTAGGCATCCATCACGGTGTGGTCGGCGGCGAAGACCAGCAAGAAACGATTGTCGTCGCCGTCCGGTTCGACGGTGACCGCAACGCAGTGGGGCCACCGGAGCGGTGACACGGTGCTGTTGAAGTACTCCTGCACGCAGGCCTGGGCTTCGTCGGCGCTCATCGCGTCGCCGAGTGCGCTCGTGCGGACCGAGATCGCCTGGGCTGCGGTGGTGATCCGGGTCAGATCGTCCTCGGGGCCGGTACCGGCATCGGTGCGCACCGACGACCGGAACGCCTCATGCCTGCGGTACCACTCCTCGATGGCGGCCGCGAGTGCCTCTCGATCGAGGGGACGGTCGATCATGAACGCCGTGCCGATCCATTCGCTGTACCAGTCGGCACCCATCGTCTGGGCGCGGCGCGCGTGCTCGAGGTGCATGTAGGACAGCCGCCGCGGATCGGGCTGCCAGGCGGCGGGGTCGGCGGTCGGCTCCCACGCGGTCACCCGACCGCCGGGAATCCGATAGTCGGCGAGCTCTGTGTATTCCATCGAAACCTCCGGTAATGATCGTGTGAACGGGACGGAGCAATTGTTGAAAGCGCATCAACTGTTCAAGCCGCGGGCAATGGTGGGCCAACTCTGCGTCTGCTGGTCGCGCCAGTACGGCCAGGAGTGCGTTCCCGGATCGACGTATCGAATCGTCGCGGGAATGCCGGAGGCGACGAGTCGGGACTGCAATTCCCGTGTACACAGGTAGGTACCGAATTCGATTCCACCCCCGACGACCTGGCGATTCGCCGGGTCACTGTTTCCCGGGTACCCCGGCTCGTCGTACTTGCCGGGCATCCCGGTTCCACTGGAGACATACACCGTCGTGCCGCGCAGATTGCCGGCCAGCGACACCACGTCGTGCGCGGCCCATTGGGGATCGTTGGGAGGGCCCCACATGTTGTCGGGGTTGCCGCCGAATGCGGTGACGATTCCCCGCGGATACGTCTGTCCGGCCAGGCCGGTGGTGGTGTAGCAGCCACTGTAGGAGGCGACCGCCCGATAGAAACCCGGATGGCGTGCGGCGAGCACCAACCCGGCACCCGCACCCATCGAGATGCCTGCGATCGCCCGCTTGCCGTTACCGTTGAACGTGGCATCGATCAGCGGCGGCAGCTCGTCGATCAGGAATGTTTCCCATTGGTAGCGGCCGAGTTTGGGATCATCACGTTCCCAGTCGGTGTACAGGCTGCCGTTGCCCGCCAGCGGCATCACGACGTTGACGTTCTTGTCGGCGTAGAAGCGCCGGGCATCGGTCTTGCGCAACCACATGCTGTTCTGCGGGTCTTCTTCACCGAGTCCGCTGAGCAGGTACAGCGACGGACGAGTCCGGTCGGCGTGTGCCGGGGTGAGCACCTGCACCTTGATCGTCTTGCGCATCGCCGGGGAGTACACATAGAGGGCGGTGAGGTCGGTCCCCTCCGACGCCGTCCGTACGATGGACGCCTTCTGCGGCGTCGCGTATGCGGCCCCCGGCTCACCGACGACCCCGGTCATCACCGCGGCAGCGACGACCAGAAGACCCGCGGAAACGCGGAAACGCCACCGCGAACGGCGACCAGAATCACCCGACAAATCAGCACCTCGCGAACAGTGAACAACCGAGAAATGTGGCTCAGATAGACCGCCAGCACGCTCAAGATAACCCGAACTCGCGGTATTCGTCACAATTTCTTTCTCCGGATCAATGGATTACGTTGTCGAACCATGTGGCGTTTTCTGCGAGATTCCTGTGAAATCACTCGTGGCGGGTAAACCAAAGCAGACTTTGAATGGCGCCGAATCGTCCGGATCTCGGTAGGCTACGTATCGCAATCGCGTCGAGAAAGGAGCCCGGCATGGTCGTTTTGCCTCCGACCGCCATCGAGGCCGCGTCGCTGCGCAAGACGTTCGGGCGGGTCACCGCGGTCGATGACGTCTCCCTGTCGGTCCCGACCGGCTCGGTGTGCGGACTGCTCGGCACCAACGGCGCAGGTAAGACCACCACGGTCCGCATGCTCTCGACGCTCCTCCGCCCCGATGGGGGCAGCGCGCGCATCTTCGGCCGCGACGTGGCGACCCAGGGCACCGCCGTGCGCTCCCTCATCGCATTGACCGGTCAGTATGCATCGTTGGACGAGGATCTCAGCGCCGAGGAGAACCTACGATTATTCGCCGAGCTGCGTGGTTTCAGCAAAGTCCGAGCGCGTTCTCGTGCCGACGACCTGATCGGACAATTCGGACTTTCTCACGCCGCCCGCCGTGCGGTCTCCGGCTATTCCGGCGGAATGCGCCGTCGCCTGGATCTGGCGTGTTCCCTGATCACCGCGCCGCCATTGCTGTTTCTCGACGAGCCCACCACCGGCCTCGATCCGGCGACCCGGGCACGGGTGTGGCAAGCCGTGCGTGAACTCGTCTCGGGCGGCACTACGGTACTGCTGACCACGCAATATCTCGACGAGGCCGACAAGCTGTCGGATTCCATCGTCGTGATGGATTCCGGACGTGTCGTCGCCGAGGGCACGGCCGACACCCTCAAGGAACGCATCGGCACCAAGTCGCTGCACGTGATCATCACCGACGCCGCACAACTGCCCCGCGCGGCCGGGGTCTTGCAGCAGAGCCTGGGCACCGAGGTGGCGCAGGTGGCCGGCGAGGCACGACTGTCGGCGTCGATCACCGATCCCGGACTGGCGGCGCGCGCTGTCGCCGATCTGGAGGCCGCGTCGGTCGGTATCGTCGAATTCTCGGTTCAACGCCCGACGCTCGACGATGTGTTCTTCGCCCTCACCGGCGATCCGGCGACCCACGATGCAGCGGGCAACGAGATCTCGTGGCAGGACGCCTCATGACCGAAGACGTGCTGGGCGCCCGCACCATCGAGACCGCCGACGCCATCGAGGGTGCCGAGAACCCCGCGGTCGGCATCGAATGGCCGATCACCCCACTCGATCGGGTGCCGCTCTCGCAGGCGCTGCGACAGATCCTCGCCCTGGCACGGCGAGGTTTCCTGCGGATGCGCCACTCGCCGCAAGGCCTCATCGACGTCGTCGTCGTACCGATCGTCTTCACCGTGATGTTCGCCAGCATCTTCGGCGGTGCGGTCGCCGGTGGCGTCGGAAATTACCTGCAGCTCTTGGTTCCCGGCGTGTTGGTCTCGGTGTCGGTGACGACGTCCATCGTCACCGGAACCCAATTACGGGAGGACATCGACAGCGGCGTCTTCGACCGGATCGTGTCGATGCCGATCGCTCGGATCGCCCCCTTGGCCGGACTGCTCATCGCCGACACGGCGCGCTACCTCATCGCGACCACGGTCTCGCTGGCGGTGGGTCTGGCGATCGGCTATCGACCCACGAGCCCCCTCGGTGTGCTGCTCGGCGTGGTCCTCGTCGTCTTCGCCGCGTTCTCGTTGAGCTGGATCTTCGCCCTCATGGGTGTGCTGCTGTCGAAGGTCTCGGCGATCCAGGGCATCTCGATGCTGATCCTCATGCCGATGACGTTCACCTCCAACGCCTTTGTGCCGACCTCGACGATGCCCGGATGGCTCGGGGTGATCGCCGAGATCAACCCGATCTCACACCTCATCTCGTCATTTCGCGCACTCGCCAATCACGGGCAGTTCACCGCGGACGTCGGATGGACACTCCTCGGCTGTTGCGTGATCCTGGTGATCTTCGCCCCCGCGACCCTGCGCGCCTACCTCACACGCCTATGACCAACCACGACACGGACATCCGGCGTCGCCCCACCGAGCGTTTGGGTACCGAGCGCCTGGGTACCGACGACGACCTGTTCATCCGCATGGAGCACGCCCTCGGACTCGGTGTCATCAACCAGGGGGCATGGCGATTCGACGGCCGTCTCGATCCGGATGTCTTGTCCACCCTGGCGACTCGGCTACGGTACGGGCGTCTGTCCCGCCTCGCACGACGTCGCCCGCCTCCGGTCCGTGATCGCTGGCATTACACACCGGCAGCGGGGATGACCCACTTCGAGAACGAGCCCGTCGCCGAGGGTGACGCCGTGGCATGGGCGCGACGGCAGGCCGAGCGCGGGGTCGACAGCGTCGACGGACCGGCGTGGCGACTGACCGCCGCGTACTCGGCGGACGGGCGCTCCACCCTGGTCTCGCTGATCGCCGCACACGCCGTCGCGGACGGATGGTCGATGGTGACCGCGGTCGAAGAAGCCGTTCGCGGAAACGATTACGCCGTCACCACCGAACCGGTGGGTCCACTCGACGACGTCATCGACGGTGTGCGGACCGCCGCTCGAGCCGCGCTGGCCACGGGTCGACTCATCGCCGGCACGGTCGGGTCCCGGCGCGAACCCACCCCGGCCGGCCCGGTGCGACCGGGGGGACTCATCGCGGAGGAACCCTGCGGAATCCTATTGAGCATCCCGGCCGACGACTACGCGCGCGCTGCCGCACGTGCGCACGGCAGCGCGAACGCGTTGTTCGTCGCGATCATGGTCGGACTCCTCGCCGAGGCCGGGATCGTGGGACCCGATAACGTTGTTCCCGTATCGATTCCGGTGTCGATGCACCCCGAGGGGGACCGTCGGGCCAACGCCACCACCGGGACGACGGCCCGGATCCGGGTATCCGACGACCGCTATCACGATCTCACCGCGATTCGGGTGGCCTGCAAGGAGGCCTACCGCAGCGTGACCACGGCCGCGTCCTCGATGGGGAACCTCTCGCAGATCGCGCAGGCGCTCGGCGACGGGCTGGTGCGACGCCTGGCCGCCAACGGCTCGACGCCGATGTGCCTGGCGTCGAACCTCGGCGAATTGTCGCCCGAATTCTGCAGCCTGGGAAGCGGACTCGATGCCGAGATCGCGGTGCGCGCCTTCACCGGCCGGCCGGCGGGCACGGCCGACTTCGGTGGCGGTGTGAGCGGATGGTTCGGCGTCGGACCCCGTGCGATCGGGCTGGCGGTGACGTCCCTCGATCCGCGGCTGGCCGCCGATGACGCCGCCCTGGCGGCCCTGGTGCGCGCCGAGTTGAAGCGATGGGAACTCGAGGCGAGCGAGTGGGGCGGATGAGAATCGCCTTCGCGCTGCACGGCAGCCGCGGCGATGTCCAACCGGCGGCCGCGGTGGCCGCCGAGTTGGTGCGGCGTGGTCATTCGGTGCGATTGGCCGTGGCGGCCGATCTGGTGGAATCCTTTGCACGAACGATGATTCCGACCACCGAGCTCTGTCCGTCGACCGCGGATCTGCTCGCCAGTCCACTGATCCGCAACGACCTCAAGTCGCGCAATCCGCGCACCCGATTCCGGGCGCTGCGCGAGGTCAGCGCGTACGGGGTGGAGCAGTCCGAGCGGGTGATGGCCGAGCTCGCCGACGAGTCGGACGTCCTCGTCACCGGCCTGCTCGCCCAGGACCGGGCCGCGACCATCGCCGAGAGCCGCGGGATCGCCTTCGTTCCCCTGCACTACTGCCCGGTGCGTGTCTCGGGCTCGGTCTCGCCGGTGTATCGGGATGTGCCGCAGTTGGTCTCACGCGTGGCATGGACGCTCGCCGATCGGGTCATGTGGCGCTCGACCCGCGGCGCCGACCGCCGACTGCGCGCACGTTTGGGGTTGCCGCCGGACCGGCGCCCATTCAGCAGACGTCTGCGCGCGGACGGAATCCCCGAAATCCAGGTATATGACCCGGTCCTGTTCCCCGACCTGCCGCGCGAGTGGGGATCGCAGCGCCCCTTCGTCGGATTCCTGTGCCCGGACAAGGAGATCCGGACGGCGATCAACGACGGCCTGGACCGGACCGACGCGGCCATCGGTTTCGCCTGCTCGGGACCGCCGCCGGTCTATGTCGGTTTCGGCAGCATGCGAACCCCCGTGGACCGGATGGAGTTCGTGGTCACCACCCTGCTCGATCGAGGTCTGCGAGTGATCGCCCACACCGATCTGGACCTTCCGATCACGGATTCCCGTCTGTTCCGAGTATCCGGAACGGTGGATCACGAAGCGCTGCTGCCGCATTGCCGCGCCGCGGTGCACCACGGTGGCGCCGGGACGACGGGTTCGGTCCTGCGGGCCGGGATTCCGTCAGCCGTCGGATGGTTCAGTGCCGACCAACCGATCTGGGCGGCCGCGTTACGCCGCTGCGGTGCGGGAACCGGAAGCCGGTTGAGCCGGATGAGTGCTGACGATCTGTCGGTGCTGACCGACCCGGGCGCGCAAGCAGCCGCACGTCGGATCGCCGAGCGACTCCTTCCCCCGCATCATGCGGTCGACGTCGCGTGCGAGATCATCACGACCGCCGCGGCGTCGACGACCTGAGTTGTCGACCACCGAAGGGTTGTCGTCCGCCTGAAGGACACGGCTGCGACTCGGATGGCGTCGAGCCGGAGCGTGATGTTTGGATGGCGGCATGTTCGGGGTCCTCACACCTTGTCGTCACCGTCTGGGAGACGAACTCGCCGACCGGTGGCGCGCACATCTTTGCGGGTTGTGTCTGGCGTTGCGCGACGGTCACGGCCAAGCCGCGCGACTGACCACCAACACCGACGCGGTGATGATCTCGATCCTCACCGAAGCCCAATACGGCGGTGCGGCAACGACCACACGAGCGGGCCGATGCCCACTCCGGTCCCTGCGGACGGCCACGGTGGTGACCGCCACCGACCCGGGTATCCGGCTGGCGGCCGGCGCGTCGCTCGCCTTGGCCGCGGCCAAGGCCGACGATGTCCGCGCCGAGCAGCGCCTCGGACTCGCGCCACACTCACCGATGAGGTCGGCAACCGCCCGGGTGATCGGATCACGGTTACATGCGGCGGCGTCGAATGCACCGGTTCTCGACGTCGAGCGCATCCTGCACACCCTGCACCGTCAGCCCGAGATCGAGTGCACTGCCACATCTCTCGGCGAGATCACCGATCCCAGCGGCCAGGCGTGCGCCGAGGTGTTCGCTGCGACCGCCGATGCCTCGGGCGTGCCGGACAACCGCGCCGACCTCGCGGCCATCGGTTACGACTTCGGCACGATCGCCCACCTGCTCGACGCCGTCGACGACTATCACGCCGACGCGCTCGATGGTGCATACAATCCATTGCGCGCCACCGGAACCGAGGTGACGGCGGCGCTGGCCGAGTGTCGCGACCGGCGTGACCGGATCACCGAGCGATATTCCCGGCTCCGACTCGACGACGACCGGTTGCTGCGGGCAGTATTCCTCGACGGTCTACGGCACGCGATCGCCCGCCGGATGCATGCGCGGACCCGGTGGCCCGCCACGCGACCACCGGACTTCCCCGACTCCTGGCCCTATCCCCCGCCGTTCCCACCGAACCGACGATTTCGTGATCGCCTCGGCCCGTTCCTGTGGACCGGCTGCACGGGCCGGGCGTGCTGCGCCGACCACTGGAATCACTGCAGTGACAAATTCACCGACCCCTGCTGCAACGACGACTGCGGGGATTGCTGCGACTGCTGCGACTGTGATTGCACCTGAACGCTTTCGGTCGATGCCGCTCAGCCGACCCCGCGTCCGGCCGACTCCCAGAACTGTGCGCGCAACGCCTTCTTGTCGGGCTTGCCCAGCGCGGTCAACGGCAGCGCGTCGGCGAAGATCACCTGCTTGGGTGACTGCACCGCACCCTTGCGTTCCTTGACCGCACTCTGGATCTCGGCGGTGATCCGCGCCCGTCCCGCATCGTCGGATGCGGCGTCGGCACGCAGCACGACGACCGCGGTGACCGCCTCGCCCCATTTGTCGTCGGGTACCCCGATCACGCCGACCTGTGCGACGGAAGGATGTTCGGCGACAACGTCTTCGACCTCCCGCGGAAAGACGTTGAAGCCGCCGGTGACGATCATGTCCTTGGTGCGGTCGACGATGTACCAGAAGCCGTCGTCGTCTTCCCGGGCGACATCACCGGTCCGCAGCCAACCGTCCCGGAAGGTCGCCGCGGTCTGCTCGGGTAGGCCCCAATAGCCGCCGGCGAGAAGCGGTCCGGCCACACAGATCTCGCCGGGTTCACCCGGCGCGACGGGCGCGTCGTCGGGGCCGAGGAGCGCGGTGCGCAGGAAGGCCGACGGCCGGCCACAGCTCGACAGTCGGCGGGTGTCCTCGCCCGGTTTCGGGTGGTCGTGCTTGCCGAGGTAGCTGATCACCATGGGGGCCTCGGACTGCCCGTAGTACTGGGCGAAGATCGGACCGAAACGTTCGATGGCCTCGGCGAGCCGCACCGGATTGATCGGCGAGGCACCGTAATACACGGTTTCCAGCGACGAGAGGTCACGGGTTTTCGAGTCGGGATGATCGAGGAGCGCATAGAGCATCGAGGGCACCAGCATGGTGGCGCTGATCTTCTTCTCGTCGATCGTCGCGAGAACCTGTGCGGGGTCGAACTTCGACAGCACGATCATCGTGCCGCCCTTCATCAACGTCGGCACGAAGAACGCCGCACCGGCGTGCGAGAGCGGCGTACACATCAGGAACCGTGGTCGCTCCGGCCATTCCCACTCCGAGAGCTGGATCTGGGTCATCGTCGCCATCGCCGACGCGGTTCCGATGACACCCTTGGGTTTTCCGGTGGTCCCGCCGGTGTAGGTGATCGACACGATGTGATCGCCGGGCAGCGCCGCCGCGGTCAGCGGGCGGGGCGAGAACGTGTCGGCCTCGGCGATGATGTCGCGACCGTACGCGGACAGTTCCTCCGGCACCGGCCCCAGGGTGAGGACCTGCTTGAGGCGCTCGACGCGGTCCACCAGCGCCACCGCCCGCTCGACGAACATCGGCACCGGATCGATGACCAGTGTGGTGACCCCGGCGTCGGAGAGCACGTAGGCGTGATCGTCGAGCGAGCCGAGCGGATGCAGCGCGGTGCGCCGCCAGCCCTGGGTCTGCCCGGCACCGATCACCAGGAGTACCTCCGGACGGTTGAGCGCCAGGAGTCCGACCGCGGTTCCCGATCCCGCCCCCACCGACTCGAAGGCCTGCACGTACCGGCTGACCGCGTCGGCCATCTCGCCACCGGTGAGTTCGGTGTCGCCGAGCTCGAGCACCTTGTGGTCGCGATGCCGTCGCAGGGCCGCGACCATGAGATCACCCAGATGGACCCCGCTGCGCAACGGGTCGTATTCGGTCACAGAGCTGTCCTCAGTCATACGAACAGACTAGGACGTGTTTCAGAACTGAGGAAGGGTGTGGCAAAGATTCGTCGATGACGTGCACAGATATCGCCGATCGTAGACGAGAATAGGACTAGAACGTGTTACAGATCGAGTCTGCCCTCATGGGCGGCGACTCCACACTAGGATCGAGTCATGACTGACCTGGACCTGGCGACCTCCCGTCGCGACATCACCGACGCACTTCTGACCGCCCTCGAGCGGCGCCACGAGGTTCTCGACACCATCGTCGAGGCCGACAACCACTCCGAGGCGGTCGCCGCGATTGCCGAGCTGCTGGACAAGTCCCAGCTCGGGGCCGAGGCGATCCTCGACATGAAACTCGATCAGCTCACCAAGGACGAGCGCCGCAAGAATCAGGCCGAACTCGACGACCTGAACTCGGCGCTGACGTTCACCCTCGCCGAGCGACCGGCCTCGAGCGGTGACACCCTCGATCTGCGCCCGTTCTCCCCGGAGGAGGACGCCGACCTCTTTGCCACACGTACCGCCGAACTCGGCGTGGCCGGTGACGGCTCGGGCGCTCCCGCAGGCGATCTGGCCGAGGAACTGAGCAAGGCGACCGCGCGCGTCGACGACGAGGAAGCCGTCTGGCTCGTCGCCGTCGAAGGGGAGTCCAAGGTGGGCTTCGTCTTCGGCGAGTTGACCTCCGGCGAGGTCGATGTGCGGATCTGGATTCATCCCGAGCACCGCAAGAAGGGTTACGGCACCGCCGCCCTGCGCAAGTCACGCTCGGAGATCGCCGCCTACTTCCCGGGTGTGCCGATGGTGGTTCGGGCGCCGGGCGCCTGAACGGTGGTGACCTCGTGCGGGTCGGTGCGCTCAGCCGACCCGCCGGGGCAGCCCGAATCGGGCGACGATCGCGCGGATGCGGGTGTCCTCGTCGATGACGAAGGTTTCCGACACCGGCGCCGCGAGCCCCAGCATCTTCGGTGCGACGTGTACGAGGTAGCGGGTGGTGACGCTGTGCCCGTCGACGGTGGCCTCGAATCCACTGACACGGTGGATCAGCAGGAACTGCGGTCCGCGTTCCAGACTGCGTGCGATATGCGGTCCGTTGCGCCCGGTCTTGACACCGAATTCGACTCGGGTGCAATCCGGATGCAGGTCGACCCCGCTCGCGTCGTGACTGACCAGTGCGTCGACATAGGCCCGTGCCGCCGCGACACGGGCCGCCGCCACGGAGTCGGTCATGGTTCCCCCAAGAGGTATCTGCCCAACGGTGTCAGCGCGCGCCGTAGACCGGCATCGGCACCGGCGCCTTACCGATGATCTCGGCGATCACCGGGCCGAGTTCGGACGATTCCCAGCGCGCACCCTTGTCGCGTTCGACGCTACGCTGCCAGCCGTCGGTGATCGAGATCTTGCCGCCTTCCACCTCGAAGACCCGACCGGTGACCTCACCCGACTGCGGCGAGGCGAGCCAGCACACCAGCGGCGAGATGTTCGCCGGATCCATCACGTCGAAGGAGCCGTCGTCGGGGGCGGCCATCTGCGCGGCCATCGCCTCGCCGGCACCGAGGGTCATCGCGGTGCGTGCCGCCGGTGCGATCGCATTGACCGTGACACCGTAACCGCCCATCTCGGCGGCCGCCTGAACGGTCAACGCCGCGATACCGGCTTTGGCGGCGACGTAGTTACCCTGACCGACCGAGCCGTACAGGCCCGCCCCGGACGAGGTGTTGACGACGCGGGCGGTGCGCGGGCTGCCGGCCTTGGCCTGCGCCCGCCAGTAGGCGGCGGCATGACGCAGCATCACGAAGTGCCCCTTCAGATGCACGCGGACCACGGCGTCCCACTCCTCCTCGGCCATCGAGACCAGCATGCGGTCACGCACGAATCCGGCGTTGTTGACCAGGACGTCGAGTGCGCCGTATTCGTCGACGGCCGTGGCGATGATGCCGGCCGCGGTGTCCCAGTCGGCGACGTCTCCGGTGGCGGCAATCGCGTCCCCGCCACGGTTACGGATCTCGTTGGCCACCGCGTCGGCGGCCTCGGCCACGAAGTCGTTGACGACCACCTTGGCGCCGTCGGCGGCGAAGGCCACCGCATGGGCCCGGCCGATTCCCTGACCCGCACCGGTCACCACGACCACACGACCCGCATTGGACGCGCTCTCAGCCACTGTTGTTGTCCTCTCAGATGTTTCGGTTCACAGCGTAGTTGTACAGATCAGGCGTCCGGGCAGATCAGACGTCGTTGCCTGCGTTGGCGGCGGCGAGGAAGGCCGGTAGCTCGCCCCCGCCGTGGACGGTCAGTGTGGCGCCGGTGATGTAGCCGGCCAGTGGCGAGAGCAGGAACGCCGCGGCGGCGCCGACATCGGCGGGGCGCGCCATGCGACCCATGGGAATCGTCCGGCCGACCGCGGCGATGCCCGCGTCGTCGCCGTAGTGCAGGTGGGCCTGCTCGGTTTCGACCGGTCCGGCGACGATGGAGTTCACCCGAACCCGGGGCGCCCATTCCACGGCGAGTGAGGTGGTGAGACTGTCGAGTCCGGCTTTGGCGGCCCCATACGCGGAGGTACCCGGGGAGGCGCGGTGCCCACTGACGCTCGAGATGTTGACGATCGCGCCACCGCTCTCCTGACCACGCATGACGGCCTGCGCCGCACGCGCGACGATCAGCGGGGCAAGCAGATTCAGTTCGACGATCTTGCTCGCGAAGCGTGGTGAGGCGTCGGCCGCCAGTGCGAACGGCGACCCGCCCGCATTGTTGATCACGCCGTCGATCCGCCCGTGGGTCTCCACGATTCGCGCGAGGGTGGCGGCCACGGCGTCCTCGTCCCGCACATCACACGGCAGAAATGTTGCAGCGGAAACTGATTCGAGCTCGTCACTCGAATGTCGAGCGCAGGCCACCGGGGTCGCGCCGAAGTCGGCGAGGGCGGCAACGATACCGAGTCCGACACCTCGGGCGCCGCCGGTCACCAACACGACCCGTCCGGCGAGCCCGAGGTCGTATCGGCCCGGCCGTCCGGTCACCTGTGCCGCTGTCGTCATGGGTGCTACCCTACCAAAGAACCAAGCAATTGCTTGGTTGGTTTTCTTCAGCGCTTTGCCGAGAGGAGCACGCGTGCCGATCACCACTACCCGCACCGATGGCGGGGTCGTCACCGTCACCGTCGACTACCCGCCGGTCAACGCGCTGCCGTCGTCGGCGTGGTTCGC
>NZ_MVPX01000381.1:0-789 GCF_002043085.1 Gordonia sp. i37
TGGCGGGGTCGTCACCGTCACCGTCGACTACCCGCCGGTCAACGCGCTGCCGTCGTCGGCGTGGTTCGACCTCGCCGACGCCATCACCGCAGCGGGCAACGACCCCAGCACGCACGTGGTGATCCTGCGGGCGGAGGGTCGCGGTTTCAACGCCGGTGTCGACATCAAGGAGATGCAGGCCACCGAGGGATTCGGGGCGTTGATCGCCGCCAACCACGGCTGCACCGCGGCGTTCAGCGCGGTCTACGACTGTGCCGTCCCGGTGGTCGTCGCGGTCAAGAACTTCTGCGTCGGTGGCGGAATCGGGCTGGTCGGCAACGCCGACGTGATCGTCGCCTCCGAGGGCGCGGTCTTCGGTCTTCCCGAGGTCGATCGCGGGGCACTGGGCGCCGCAACACATCTGGCGCGCCTGGTTCCCCAGCACATGATGCGCACCCTCTATTACACGGCCCAGAACGTCACCGCCGAACAACTCCTGCACTTCGGCTCGGTCCATCGGGTGGTGGCCGCCGACGAACTCGATTCCGCGGCACTCGATGTCGCTGAGAAGATCGCCGCCAAGGACACCCGGGTGATCCGCGCGGCGAAGTCGGCGATCAACCACATCGACCCGGTGGACGTGAAGGCCAGCTACCGCCTCGAGCAGGGATACACCTTCGAGCTCAATCTGGCCGGCGTCGCCGACGAACACCGCGACGAGTTCGTGGCGACCGGCAAGGCCCTCAACACAGGAGGACACGCCTGACATGGCAGCAACACCCACTGCGTCAACACCCACCGACAAGACGA
>NZ_MVPX01000382.1:0-12987 GCF_002043085.1 Gordonia sp. i37
CCGATGGCACTCGTCCGGGCGTTGGCCCGCTCGGCGGTGACCGATTTGACCATCGTCACCTACGGTGGACCCGATCTCGGATTGCTGTGCGCCGCAGGCAAAGTCCGACGCGTCTATTACGGCTTCGTCTCCCTGGACTCCGCCCCGTTCTACGATCCGTGGTTCGCCCACGCCCGCACCACCGGCGCCATCGAGGCACGCGAGATGGACGAGGGCATGGTCAAGTGCGGTCTGCAGGCCGCCGCGGCCCGGTTGCCGTTCCTGCCGATCCGGGCCGGACTCGGTTCCGACGTGCCGGCATTCTGGGAGGGTGAGCTCAAGACCGTCGAGTCCCCGTATCCCGACCCCGACGGCCGCACGCAGACGCTCATCGCGATGCCCGCCCTGCGACTCGACGCCGCCTTCGTCCACCTCGATCTCGCCGATGCCCGCGGCAACGCCGCCTACACCGGTGTCGACCCGTACATGGACGACCTGTTCTGTGCCGCCGCAACGCGCCGATATCTGGAGACCGATCAGCTCGTCGACACCGAGGTGCTCGTCAAGTCCGTTCCGGTGCAACGGCTTCTGCTCAACAGGATGAATGTGGACCGGGTGGTGCATACGCCGAACGGGGCGCACTTTTCTTTCGCGGGGGACTACGGTCGCGACGAGGCGTTCCAGCGGTTCTACGTCGAGCAGGCCAAGGACGCCGACACCTGGGCCGCGTTCCGCACGCGCTTCCTCGACGTCGACGAACCCACCTATCAACGCGAGGTCGCCGCGTGGCGTGCCGAACAGGAGGACCGCAAGTGACCATAGTGACCACCGGGGTCACCCGGGCCGAGTACTGCGTCGTCTCCTGCGCCGAGATCTTCCGTGGCGCAGGCGAGATCATGGCGTCGCCGATGGCGCCGATCCCGCTACTCGGGGCCCGTTTGGCGCGGCTGAGCTTCGCGCCCGATCTGCTCATCACCGATGGGGAGGCGTTGATCCTCGCCGACACACCGGGCATCGGCAAAACGGGCGCCATCGAGGGGTGGATGCCGTTCTCCAAGGTGTTCGACGTCGTGGCCTCGGGCCGGCGCCATGTGGTGATGGGCGCCAACCAGATCGATCGTTTCGGTAACCAGAACCTGTCGGCGTTCGGCCCGTTGCAACACCCGACCCGACAGATGTTCGGCGCCCGTGGCGCTCCCGGCAACACCATCAACCATCCGACGAGCTACTGGGTCCCACGGCATTCGGCACGCGTGTTCGTCGACGCCGTCGACATCGTTTGCGGACTCGGCTTCGACAAGGTCGACCCCGACAACCCCGCCTTCGACGACGTCGACATCGCGCGCGTCGTCACCAATCTCGGTGTCTTCGACTTCGGCGGGCCCGACCACACGATGCGGGCACTGTCACTGCATCCCGGGGTGAGTGCCGAGGAGGTCGCGGAGAACACCTCCTTCGAGATCGACGGACTCGCCGAGGCCCCGACAACGCGGGAACCCTCCGACGAGGAACTCGGCCTGATCCGGGATGTGCTCGATCCCAAGGGTGTTCGCGCCAAAGAGGTGCGGTGAGATGACCGGCGATGAAAGGACCGGCTCTGACACAACGGGTGCTGGGCGCGCCGCGCCCCTGCCGACGAGCTTCACCGACCTCGTCGGCGTCGAGTACCCGATCGTGCAAACCGGGATGGGCTGGGTGTCGGGGCCGTCGCTGACGTCGGCGACGGCCAACGCGGGCGGTCTGGGAATCCTCGCGTCGGCAACGATGACCTACGACGAACTCGAGGCGGCCATCGCCAAGACGAAAGCGTTGACCGACAAGCCCTTCGGGGTCAACATCCGCGCCGACGCCACCGACGCACCGCAGCGGATCGACCTGCTGATCCGCGAGGGCGTCAAGGTCGCCTCGTTCGCGCTGGCGCCCAAGAAGGAGCTGATCGCCAAGCTCAAAGAGCATGGTGTGGTGGTGATCCCGTCGATCGGCGCGGCCAAGCACGCGGTGAAGGTGGCCTCCTGGGGCGCCGACGCGGTGATCGTGCAGGGTGGCGAGGGCGGCGGACACACCGGACCGGTGGCCACCACGTTGCTGCTGCCGTCGGTACTCGATGCCCTCGCGGACAACGGATCCGACATGCCGGTGGTGGCGGCCGGCGGATTCTTCGACGGCCGCGGACTGGCCGCCGCCCTGGCGTATGGCGCGCAGGGGGTGGCGATGGGGACGCGGTTCCTGCTGACCTCGGATTCGGCGGTGCCCGACGCCGTCAAGCAGGAGTATCTGGCCCGGGGCCTCGGCGACACGGTGGTGTCGGTGAAGGTCGACGGGATGCCGCATCGGGTCCTGCGCACCCCGCTCGTCGAGGCGCTGGAGAGCGGTAGCTCCGTCAAAGCCCTTGTCGCCGCAGCCCGTAACGCCAACGAGTTCAAGCAGCTGACCGGAATGCGCTGGACGACGATGCTGCGCGACGGCCGCGCCATGCGACGCTCCGGGGAACGCACCTGGCAGCAGATCATCATGGCAGGCAACACCCCGATGTTGTTGCGCGCAGGACTCGTCGAGGGCGACACCCGCGCGGGCGTCCTCGCCTCGGGTCAGGTCGTCGGAATGATCGACGATCTGCCCAGCTGCGACGAGTTGATCCAGTCGATCATGACGCAGGCCCACGAGCGGCTGCACGCACTCGCCGCGCCGGTCAGCGCAGTGTGAGGAGTGTTCGCGTAACGAGATCGGCGACGACGCCGCGACGCGAGGAGTGCGGCTCATCGCGGTCGAGACCTTGGGTGTGGCTGTAGACCACTCCCTCCAGGACGGTCACCAACCGTCGGGCCGCCACGTGCGGCTGCGCGGACCCCAGCGACTGCATCAGCCCCGCGGCAGCGTCCTCGGAGAAGAAGCAGCGGCGCAGGCGCCCACGGACGTCATCCCCGATTCCGGCGTCGAGCAACAGCGCCTGACGCGCGGTCACCTCGGCCACGCGGTCGGTGACGAGTTCGGTGACGTAGTCGCTGATCACCTCGACCGGATTGGTCTGTCCGGCGGACAGTTCGAGCGTGCCGCGGAACCGCTCACGGGAGATGGTGATCAGCCGGTCGGCGGCGGCCAGCAAGAGCGCTTCGCGAGTGCGGAAGTAATACGAGGTCGATCCCTTCGGTAAGTCGAGCCGACGATCGATCGCCTGATGCGTGAGCGCGTGTGTTCCCCCGGACGACGCGAGTTCCAGCGCGGCATCGGCGATTCGTGGGCGACGGTCGGGACGGGGCACACATCACATGATAGCCAGACTCTACGATGATAGAGTTAAGGAATGTTCGGTGGTCGAAAGCAGTCCGCGCCGCTGGTGGGTGACGACGTTGTCGTCGAGGCCGCGACCCGGGCCGGCTTTCGACTCGATCCAACCCAACTCGTTGCTGCACAGCATCTCTCGGGCCGTGATCATCTCTATCTCTCCGGGCCGGTAGGTCGAGGGAAGACGTGGCTTGTCGACACCTACCTCGGCGCACTGCCCCCGAAGTGGGTACGGCGGCTGCATTGGCACGAGTTCGGGCGTGATCTCGATGCGTTGATCAAAGACCGCGGCGTCGAGGGAGCGCTGGCGACGATCACGTCGGATGTCCGGGTCCTGTGTTTCGATGAATTGACCGTCGACGACCGCGCCGACGGGATCTACGTCGACGCGGTGATCCGGCGAGCGATCGAGCGCGACATCCGCCTGATCATCACGTCCAATCATCGACCTTCTGATCTGATGCCCCACCCGCTGTTGCACGCCACCTTCCTGCCGACCATCGACTTCATCGAAACACACTGTATGGCGATAGAACTCGATGGCGGTACGGACTACCGCACGATTCGCCGTCCGAACGCGCGCCGCGACCACGGATTCGCCGGCGGTCTGTGGATCACCGTGAACGGCGCACCAACACAACGGGTCTCGCAGTCCACGTCGGTCAACGGACGAACCATCTCCGTGTGGGACTCGACTCGCGACCATCTCGGGGTGACGTTCGGGGAGATCTGTGGCCGCCCGCTCGGTGCCGCCGACTATCTTCGCCTTGCTCACCGATACCGTTCGTGGACCGTCAGCGGCGTGCCCGGTCTGGCCACAACCGACCGCCAGAGTGCCCGTCGCTTCGTCCACCTCGTCGACATCCTCTATGACCAGGAGGCGGAACTGAACATCGAGTGTGCGCTCGACAGAACAGAATTCGCCCATTGCGCCGCTCTGGATCCCATGTCGCGGGCCCGCGTGACGAGCAGACTGTCAACGCTCGGCGAGTCTGCCGCCGTGTGACTCCCATTCCGCGTACAACTCGTCGAGCAACGCGACGATCTCCTCCACGGTGTCCCAGGTGTCGGGTACGCGGTAGTCGTTGTCGTACCGGGCCATCAACTCCGTGCGGGGTAACGCCCGGAGATACGCGTCGTAGCACTGCTCGGCGAAGAGATTTCCGCGCGGAGTGAGGTTGCTGACGTTGATCTGCGAGACGAAGTGTGTCGCCACGAACCCGGAGGGACAATCGGTTTCAGCGGTGGCGTCGGCGATCGCGTCGGCATGGTCGTCGGCGGGCACCAACCCGCGTCTGCACGCCCAGCCCATGAAGGCCGCGATGTGGATGGCGGCCGCGGACTCATCGAGGCCGAGGTCGATCACCGAATCCGTGTGCCACTCGGCATCGTCATAGGTCACGACGGTCAGCGTAGGGTGCGGAGCCCGACCCGCCCAGCCATGTCGACCGGACGACGGACCGAGCCGAGAAAATCCCGCAGACCCGCGGAATAACTGCGGACCACGGTCCGGTTACATCCGGTATGAGTTCTCACGTCGCCATTTTCGGAGGCACCGGGTACGCCGGTGGTCACATCGCCGCAGAGGCCGTTCGCCGCGGCCATCAGGTCACCTCGTACAGCCGCTCCGGCGCACCCGCAGACCCCGTCGACGGCGTGACCTACGACGTCGGATCGCTCGCCGACGCCGACTTGGTGAATCGTGTCGCCGAGACCGCCGACGTCGTGGTGATCGCGGTACACGGTGCCGATGTGGATGGGAAGGCTCTCGTCGATCTGATTCCTTCGGTGACCGCGGCGGCGCTCGCGCACAACACACGCGTCGGTGTGGTCGGAGGAGCGGGTAGTTCGTTGGTGGCCGAGGGCGGTCCACGGCTGGTCGACACCCCCGACTTCAACGACGAATGGAAGCCCGAGGCGCTGGCCCACGCGGATGTACTCGACGCACTACGCGCAGGCCCCGAAGAGCTCGACTGGTTCTATGTCTCCCCGGCCGCCCTGTTCGGGTCCTGGGCACCCGGTGAGACCACCGGCACCTATCGCACCGACGACGATCTCCTGGTGACCAAGGACGACGGCAGCTCGGAGATCTCGGGTACTGACTACGCACTCGCCTTCGTCGACGAGATCGAGAAGCGCGCGCACGTCCGCAAGCGATTCACCACCGGGCACTGACGGCCTCTCCGGCGGCACGGGTCCGGCGATACGGGCGGCCGGTTGCACCGAGTGCCGAACCGCCGAGGGCCCGAAACGCCCAGGCGCGGTGCCGGTGTAGCATCCGAACCGATTTGCCGCATCGGCGGCAACTCGGTCGACGCCAGAGGGGGCTCGCGTGTCCGGACATCTCACCGACAAGGTCATCATCATCACCGGTGCCGCAAGCGGCTTCGGCGCGCTCATCGCCGAGAAGTGTGCGGCCGGCGGCGCGCGCGTCGTGGGGGTGGACGTCAACGAGGCCGGCCTCGGAGCCGTCGTCGACGGCATCCGCACCACCGGCGGGCAGGCATTGGCGATAGGCGCGGACGTGACCGATCTCGCCCAGATGCGGGATGTGGCAACACAAACCGTCGCCGAGTTCGGGGCGATCGACGTCATCGTCAACAACGCCGGCGTGATGCCACTGGCGTTCTTCGCCGACCACAAGCGGGCAGCCGACCGTTGGCATCGGGCCATCGACATCAACATCAAGGGCGTGCTCAACGGCATCTCGGCGGTCTACGACCAGATGATCGAGCAGGGCCGCGGCCACGTGGTGAACATCTCGTCGATCTACGGCAACGCAGGCGTCGCCGGATCCGGGGTGTACAGCGCGACCAAGGCAGCGGTCAACGCGCTGTCGGATTCGCTGCGCATCGAGACCAAGGGCAGGATCAAGGTCACCACGGTGCGCCCCACCGGCGTCGCCGGCACCAACCTGGCCAGCTGGATCGTCAACGGCGCAGCCATCTTCGGGATGGTCGGGCAACGCGCGGCACAGTACGCCGAGCACACCAAGCAGATGGTCGCGGGCACGCTGCCCGACGAACTCACCGACCCCGACTCCGCCGAGTACTGGCTGATCACACCCGACGAACTCGCCGACGCCGTCGTCCATGTGATCGACCAACCCTGGGGCATCAGCCTTTCCGACATCACCGTGCGCGCGAGTGGCGAGGACTACCTGTACTGACGGCCCTGCTACCCCGCGATCGCGTTGTGCTCGACTCGCAGATCCTTCTTGAGGATCTTGCCGCTCGGATTCTTCGGCAGGGCATCGGCGAACACGATGTATTTCGGCCGCTTGTATCCGGCGAGGATCGGCTCGAGGTGGGCCGCGACGGCCTCCTCGGTGAGGGTCGCGCCGTCCTTGGGGACGACGACAGCGGTGACCGCCTCGATCCACTTCGGATGTGGCACACCGAAGACCGCGACCTCGGCCACCCCGTCGAGCAGATAGATCGCCTCCTCGACCTCACGTGAGGCGACGTTCTCCCCTCCGGTCTTGATCATGTCCTTCTTGCGGTCGACCACCGAGAGGTAGCCGTCGGCGTCGATGATGCCGAGGTCGCCGGAGTGGAACCATCCGTTGCGGAATGCCGCTGCAGTCTTCTCCTGGTCCTGGTAATAGCCCAGCGCCGCATGGGGACTGCGGTGTACGATCTCGCCGACCTCCCCCACCGGTACCGGATTGTCGTCGTCGTCGACGACCTTGGTCTCGACGTTCAACGATGCCCGTCCGGCCGACCCGGCGCGGTCGATCTGCTCATGCGGCTGCAGAATGGTTGCCAGCGGCGACATCTCGGTCTGGCCGTAGAAGTTCCACAACAACACCTCGGGCAATCGGCGCGACAACTCGCGCAGGATCTCCACCGGCATCGGTGAGGCGCCGTAGTACCCCTTGCGCAACGACGACAGGTCGCGCGTGTCGAAGTCGGGGTGACGCAGCAGCGAGATCCATACCGTCGGCGGGCAGAACAGTTTGGTGACACGCGCGGACTCGATGGTCGCCAGGATCGTCGCCGGATCGGGCGCGGGCAAAATGATACTGGTCGCCCCGAGGTAGATGTCGGTGGAGAAGAAGCAGTCGAGTTGCGCGCAGTGATACATCGGCAGCGAGTGGATCTCGACGTCGTCACCCGACATGCCACCGTCGATGATGCACGAAACATACTGCGTGATCAGCGATTTACTGGAGAGCAGCACCCCCTTGGGGCGGGACTCGGTGCCGGAGGTGTACATCATCCGCACCGGCTCGTCGTCGCCGACGACGACGCCCGGAGCAGTCGCGTCGCCGGTGGTCATCCACGCCGTCGCGTCCTCCCAGGCGGGTGCCGGCGCGGCACCGGACAGGGCGATCCAACCGCGGATGTCGACCGCGGCGGCGGCGAGGTCGATCGCCGCGATGACCGTCGGCCCGAGAGCGTCCTCGACGACGACGCCGCGTGCCCCGCTGTGGGTCAGGATGAACGCGATCTCCTCGGCGCCGAGCCCGAAGTTGATGGGCACCAGGATCACCCCGAGGCGGGCGGTCGCGAAGTTGAGAACGCCGAACTGCCAGCAGTTGTGACTGATCAGCGCCAACCGGTCTCCGCGCTGTAGACCTTGCGCGGCCAGGGTGTTGGCGCACCGGTTCACCGCGGCATCGAACTCGGCGAACGTCAGTTCCGTATGCCCGTCGATGATCGCGATCCTGTCGGGGCTGCGCTGGGCACTGCGATGCAGCAACGCGCCGATCGAGTGTTCGCGCGCCGTCCGGATCGCCGCCTCGGTCGATTCGCTGAATTCCGGTCCCATCACTGCCTCCGTTACCCGCGAGGTGTTGTCGACCTCACAAATTACTAGGTCGTCCAACCATGGGGAACCGATCGCCTTCCATCCGCTCCATCGTTGGCACACATTGATCGATTCGTTTCTTTGAGGCAGAATCCTGTCGGTGACCCCCAGCCTCGCCGGCCTGCGCCGGATCGCCATCGAACTCCGCGCCACGGGCAGGCTCGCCCGCGCCGGCATCCTGCCCGGTCCGACCGAGCTACCTGCCACGCTGCGGGCCGCTCGCGCCGGGGGTGGGGCGACGCTGACCGAGGTGCTCGCCGCCCGGTTCGGCGATTCGGTCGCCGTCGTCGACCGCGGGGTTCCGCTCACCTACCGCGACCTCGCCATCGCCACCCGCCGGTGGATCACGGTGTTGCGTGAGCTCGACACCACCGGCGACCGCCCGACCGTCGGCATCATGTGCCGCAACAGTGCGCAGCTGGTGATCGCCCTGCTCGGAGCTCTCGCCGGCGGTGTTCGGGTGGTCTTTCTCAACACCGACATGGGCTCCGCGCAGCTGACGACCGTATGCGAGCGCGAGCACATCGATCTGTTGCTCCACGATGACGAATTCACCGGCCGGCTCTCCCAACTCACGGGAGTACGCACCATCCGCACCGAAGACCTCGAATCGGTGCTCGCCGCCGCCGACGACTCCATTCCCCCACGCGCGCATGGCAATCCCGAGCTGGTCATCCTCACCTCCGGGACCTCCGGTGTACCCCGCGGCGCAGCCCGCAGCAGTTCTCCGTTGACCATGCTCTCGACGCTGGCCGGCCTGCTGGAGAAGATCCCGCTGCGTCGATCCGACGTGATCTACCTGGCGCCGCCGGCATTTCACGGATGGGGCCTGATCGCCACCCTCACCGGCCTCCTCGCCGGGGCCACCCTCGTCTTCGACGGGCGGTTCTCCGCCGAGCGTGCCGTGGCAACGATGCTCACCGAGAACTGCACCGCCTTCGTCGCGGTACCGACCATGCTGAAGCGGATCATGGATCTCGACGACGCGGTGCTGCAACCACTTTCCGGTCGTCTGCGCATCATCGGGTCGGGCGGCGCGCGACTCGACCCCGATCTCGTCACCGCCGTCACCGAACGGTTCGGCCCGGTGTTGCACAACCTCTACGGCGCCACCGAGGTCTCCTACATCACCATCGCCACCCCCGCCGACCTCGCGCACGACCCGTCCTGCGCCGGGTCCGCTCCGCTCGGTGTCCGGGTGGCGATCCTCATCGACGGCACGCCCGTCGGCCCCGGACGGGTCGGCGACATCTACGTCCGCACCGGAGCACAGATGCGTTCGTATACCGACGGAAGCTCCACACACAGCGTCGACGGCATGGTTGCCACCGGCGATACGGGTTACCTCGACGGCGTCGGCCGCTTGTACGTCCGCGGTCGATCGGACTCGATGATCGTCTCCGGCGGTGAGAACGTCTACCCCGAAGAAGTCGAACTCGCACTGCACCGCCACCCCGGTGTCGCCGACGCCTCGGTCTTCACCGTGGACGACGCCGACTTCGGTCAACGACTCTCGGCGGTGGTCGCCCGCCGCGCGGGCCACGACGTCGACGACGCAACGCTCAAAGAACACATCGGTCAGGAACTGTCGCGCTCACGTGTCCCGCGCGACATCGTCTTCGTCGACGAGATCGCCCGCACCGCAACCGGAAAGGTCACCCGCGCCTGGCTCGACGAGGTGACCGCCGGCACCTCACACGTCGGCTGAGACCGTCATCGTCCACCCCGCCGCGGCGTTGCGTCGCGCCCAGAACTCGGCATAGGTGCCACCGCGCGCCAACAGTTCGTCGTGGCGTCCGATGTCGTCGACGCGACCGTCGGCGGTGAGCACCACGATCTGATCGGCGGCGAGTACGGTCGAGATCTTGTGCGCGATCACCAGAACCGTACTTTGCGTGGCGAGTTCACGGATCGACGCCGCCACGTGCGCCTCGTTTTCCGGGTCGAGTGCGCTGGTGGCCTCGTCGAACAGCACGATCGGTGCGCCCTTGACCAACGCCCGGGCGACCGACACACGCTGGCGCTCGCCACCGGAGAGCGCCGAGCCACCCTCACCGACGCGGGTATCCCAGCCGCCGGGAAGACGGACCACCACCGAATCAACCCCGGCAGTCGTTGCGGCCGCTCGGATCTCGTCGTCGGTGGCGTCGGGCCGGCCGATACGTATGTTCTCCCACAGGGTGTCGTCGAAGAGGTAGACATCCTGGAAGACCAACGCCAGCTGCGCCATCAGGGTTGCGGTGTCCTGCTCTCGGACATCGACGCCACCGACCCGCACCGTTCCCGCGTCGACGTCGTAGAACCGTGCGATCAGCCGGGTGATCGTGGTCTTACCCGATCCGGACGGGCCGACCAGCGCCGTCATCGATCCGGCGGGAACCCGGAAATCGATGCCGTGCAGGGTCTTCGGCGAACGATCGTGATCAGTACCGCCGTAACCGAAATCGACGCCGGACAATTCGACCGACCCCCGCGTCGTGGGGACGACCGGGCTCGGCGGCGCCGGCATCGGCGGCGTGTCGAGGATGTCGGTGATGCGCCGAATCTCGGCGGTCGACATCCGCATCGCCGATCCCAGTTCGGCCAGTTCGGAAATGGGGTCGGTGAAGCGCGCGGCCAACCCGAACACCGCCATCAGCAACGCGGTCTCGACGTGACCGGTGACCGCGAGAGCGGCGCCGACGATCAGGATGGTCGTGAACACCGCCTGTACGGCAACACCATTGAGCAACAACCCGGTGACCGACCGGCCCATCATCTTCCGGCCCACCCGATGCTGACGGTCCAGCGCCTCCTCGAGGGGCTGATAGGCCGAGCCCGCCGCCCCGAACGCACGCAGGGTCGGCTGAAACCTTGCGAGTTCGAGAACCC
This sequence comes from Gordonia sp. i37, assembly GCF_002043085.1. Taxonomy (NCBI): domain Bacteria; kingdom Bacillati; phylum Actinomycetota; class Actinomycetes; order Mycobacteriales; family Gordoniaceae; genus Gordonia; species Gordonia sp. i37. The sequence continues at coordinate 10,945 of NZ_MVPX01000382.1, forward strand.
GATTGTTGACCTCGACCGCGGTGCCGTGATTCTGCGCCTCGGCGTCGGCGATCATCGCACTCGCACGCAGGCCGGCCAGCCACAGGACCACCGCGCCAAGGGCGGCGGTCACCCCGATACGCCAGTCGAAGAAGAACAATCCGACCACGACGGTCGCCGACCCGACGAGATTGGTGACCACCGGCGTCATCAGGTGCGCACCCGCACTGCCGACGAACATCGTTCCCTTGACCGCAATCTGCGAGACCGATCCGGTCTTGTCGCGGGTGAACCATCCCAGCGGCAACGTCACCAGATGATCACCGAGCCGGTGATGCAGGGAACGCATGGTGTGCACCGCCATCCGCATCGCCGTCAGCGACTGCAGATAGAAGGTGACACAACAGATCAGCACGACCGGCACCAACACCAACAGCCAGCGGCCGGCACCGGCGAGGTCACCGTCGAAGAGGTCGCGGGCGATGGGTACCAGCAGCAACATCGCGGCGCCCTGGGCGAGTCCGTAGACGATCGCCCACGCGAGGAACACATACATGCGCCCGGCCTCGTCACCGAGAATGCGCAGATAACCACGGATCATCGGAGAACTCCTGTCGGTACTGTCGCGGCAGTGCCTGCCGGATCTGCTGCAGGGTCGCTGCGCCAGGCCCGCCACATGGTGGCGTACGTGCCGCCGGCGGCGACGAGATCGTCGTGACGACCCCGCTCGACGATCCGGCCCTCATCGAGGACGACGATGGTGTCGGCGTGGGTGATCGAGCCGAGCCGGTGCGCGATGACGAGTACAGTCCGGCCGGCGATCAACGACGAGATCGCCTGCTGGATATCGGCTTCGGACTCGGGGTCGGCGAACGCGGTGGCCTCGTCGAGGATCAGTATCGGGGTGTCGCACAACAGCGCCCGCGCGATCGCCACACGCTGCGCCTCACCGCCGGAGAAGTGGGCGTCGGTGCCGACCCGGGTGTCGTATCCGTTGGGCAAGGCGGTGATCCGGTCGTGAATCCGTGCCGCGCGAGCCGCCGACTCCACTTCGGCGCGGGTGGCGTCGGGACGTCCGAGCGCGATGTTGTCGGCGACGCTCATGTCGAGCAGCGCGAAGTCCTGCAGCACGAAGCCGACATGTCGATACAAGACCTGCGGGTCGATGTCACGAACGTCGACCCCGCCGATGTGTACGGCCCCGGCGTCGGGGTCGACGAACCGCGGGATCAGGGTCGCCAGAGTCGATTTGCCGCTGCCCGACGGACCGACCAGCGCGGTCAGGGTGCCGGGCTCGAGCGTCACGCTCACGCCCTGCAGAGCAGGCGTACCGGAGGCTGGTCCCTCGGTCGGATAGGAGTAGTGCACATCGTCGATCTCGATCCGATTACCCTCGGGCACAGCAGGTTCGGTGGCGATCGGCAATTCGGGCAACGTCAGCAACCCGACGATGCGACCGGCCGCGGCCGCCGCGCCCTGCCGGCTGTGCATGGCCATCATCGCCGCCATCAGTGTCGACGGCAGCACCATCGCGATCAGGGTGGCACCGAGGACATCGATCGCCCCGACCCAGCCCGCATCCACGAACCAGTACCCGCCCGCGAGATTGACCAGCAGGATCAGCGGTGCGGAGAGCATCATCGCCGCGAGCGCCTCGATACGCAGCATCGGGCCCACATATCCCGCGAAGTCGTCGTTGAACTCGTCGGCGGCGCGCAAGAACGCCCTGTGCGCCCGTCCGGTCTGTCCGAAGGTCTTGACGACGGCGACGCCGGTGACGAATTCGACGATGGTCGAACTGATGCGGGCCAGTGCGGCGTTCATCGTGGCCTGCTGTGTGGTCATGTCGCGCACCATCCAGGCGTACGCGATCGCATACAGCGGCAGGGTCGCGACGGCCAGCAGGCCCAGACGCCAGTCGAGCACAAAGCAGTAGATGAGCGCGAACAACGGGGTGGCCACTGCCGCAGTGGTTTCCACGTCCGCGTGGGCCACGAGGTAGTGGAGTTCACCGACGTCGTTCTGCACGGACTGACGCACTCGACCCGAGCTCGTTGTCCCGAA
>NZ_MVPX01000383.1:0-2886 GCF_002043085.1 Gordonia sp. i37
GAGGTAGTGGAGTTCACCGACGTCGTTCTGCACGGACTGACGCACTCGACCCGAGCTCGTTGTCCCGACCCAGCCGAGCGGGAGACGACCGAGTTTGGCGGTGATCCGACGCCGCAGGATGACCTGCAGGTCGACGTCGGCGTAATGGGTGACACCGAGCGCCGCACCTCCGAAGAGTGCGCGTGCCGCAAGCCCGAGAATCACGATCGCCACGATCCACCAGACCCGCGCGGCCTGCACCGGCCCGTCGAGCAGCAGGGTCCGACCCAGTTCGACGATTCCCACGAACGGGACGACCGTTGCCGCCGAAGCGATCACCTGCAGCAGTTGAGCCACCCGGATGCGGGACCGGACGGGCTGCAACAACTCACGCAGGGCGCCCCTGTCCAGCAACGTCTGGTCCTCCGCGGACCCCTCCACCGTTGTCATACGCGTACGTTAACGCGGACAGCCACCCGGAAGCAAGGGTTACCTAAGTAAGGGGAATCTCAGCGCGGCAGGATGCCGTCGAGGACCACGGACAAGTATTGGTCGGCGATCTGCTCCACGCTCAGCGATCCGCCTGGCCGATACCAGCGGACCGCCACCCACACCGTGTCACGCAAGAAGCGGTAGACGAGTTCGACGTCGAGGTCGGCGCGGAACTCACCATCGGCGACCCCACGCGCCAGCACCGAATGCCACAGCCCGCGAAACTCCTCATTGCGGTCGCCGATATAGGAGAAACGATCTTGCGGGGCAAGGCGTTTGGCCTCGTCCTGATAGATGGCCACCGCATGGTGATCGGCGTCGATGGACTCGAATGAGGCAATCACCAACTGCCGCAACGTCTCGGCGGCCGACAGACCGGCGTCGGCGATCTGCCGATAGCGGGCGAACAAGGCGTCGAGGAAACCCCGCAGGATCTCGTCGACCATCGACTCCTTGGAATCGAAGTGATGATAGAGACTCCCCGAGAGAATGCCTGCGGCATCGGCGATGTCGCGCACGGTCGTCGACCGCAGACCCTGCTCCGCGAACATCCGACTCGCCGTCGTCAGCAGTTCGTCGCGTCGGGAAGTTCCGTTACGTGGCGCCACCCCCGTACCCTAGCAAGCGCTTGGGTACGGGGGTGGCTCCCGTGAGAGGATTCAGCGCTTGCGCACCTTCTTCTGCGCTCGCGCATTGAGCTTGGTCCACAGCTTCAGCTGGCCGTTGGCCATCTTCTTGTCGCGATTGGTGAACGGCGGCGACATCATCTCGGCCACGGTGAACGGCATCGTCGAGAAGGCCACGGCGCGTGCATGACTGAAGGTCTCGAAGCCGGTCTTGCCGTGATAGCTGCCCATCCCGCTGCGCCCGATGCCACCGAACGGCAGTTCGGCACCGAACATGTGCAGGGCGAAGTCGTTTCCGTTGATCGACCCGCTGCGGGTGTTGTCTGCCAGCCGTGCGAAGTTGTCGTTGTCGTCGCCGCACCAGTACATCGTCAGCGGGTGCGGATGGCCGGCGATGTAACTGATCGCCTCCGTGAGATCCCGGTACGGGTACACCGTCAGCACCGGACCGAAGACCTCGTCCTCGGTGATTTTCATCCCCGACTTGACCCCGGTGAGCAGGGTCGGCGGGATCTTGCGACGCTCGGCCGACGGCAACGGTTCACCACCGGGGATGACCTGTCGCTTCTCGGCGCCGAGCGAGACCGCGTCGTCGATCAGCCCGACGATGCGCTCGTAGTTCTTCTGGTTGATCGTCGAGGTGTACTCGGGATTGTCGTAGATCGTCGCGAAGTTGGCGGTCCAGCGGGCCATCACCTTGTCGGTGAACTCACCGAGTTTGGCCTCCGGCACGAAGACGTAGTCGGGGCACAGGCAGACCTGACCGCCGTTGACCATCCGGGCGTCGGCGAGCATCTTTGCCGCCTTGTCGATGTCGGCGGAGACGTCGACGACGGCCGGGTTCTTGCCGCCGAGTTCGAGGGTGACCGGCACCAGATTCTTGGCGGCCTCCTGGGCCACCGAGGAACCGACCTCGGGCGAACCGGTGAAGAACATGTGGTCGACCTTGAGTTTCGCGAAATCCGATCCCGACCCGTGCTTGGGCGTGATGACCGCGAGTTCCTCGATCGAGAAGTAGTCGGGGGCGTACTTGGCGATCACGCCGGTGGTGCGCGCGGTGATCGACGACGGGCGCATCAGCACCCGGTTGCCGGCCGCGAATGCCGACGCCGCGGGCACGAAGGTCAGCTGCAGCGGGAAGTTCCAGGGACCCATGATGCCGACGACGCCGAGCGGATCGTGACGCACCCGCTGCTTGAAGCCGAGAGCTCCCTGCACACGCGCCGACACGGAATCGGCCATCCATTCCTTGACCCCGCGCCGCTGGTGGGTGAGGTCGATCATGCAGCCCGCGACGTCCGCGGCGATGCTCAATTCCCGCGGCCGCGAACCGAAGTCGACGGTCAGCGCCTCGGCGATCTCGTCACCGTGATCGAGCAGCAGCGACGACAGCCGCGTGATGCGGTCGATGCGGGTCGCCGCGTCCGGGATACCGTCCCGCAGGAACGCCGCACGCTGGATCTCGAGCAGTTCGGTCATCGAATGCGCCTCCGACGAGACACGTCCCTCGATCTTGCTGGTCACGTCAGCAGGTTTGGTCATTCGCCACCCTCCCAAGGTCGAGCGGCGTCTCGCGACCGTCGCTGAGACGTTTACGCTCGCTCGTTCCCCCATAGTATGCGTCACGTCACAGTGATGTGGCTACACGTGTTCCCAGATCCCTCGCGACAGCGCTCGTCATATCGCCGACGGCGCTCGATTTTTCGCCGACGGCGCTCGAGTATGCGCCGACAGCGCTCGCCATGGCGTCGACGGCGCTCGGCAAAGCGCTGTCGGCGTCGTGGCGGGG
>NZ_MVPX01000384.1:0-657 GCF_002043085.1 Gordonia sp. i37
GTCGCACCGAGCGGATGGCCGAGGGCGATGGCACCGCCGTTGGGGTTGACCTTCGCCGGGTCGGCGCCGGTCTCCTTGAGCCAGGCCAGCACCACCGACGCGAACGCCTCGTTGATCTCGATGACGTCGATGTCGTCGATGGACAGGCCCGTCTTGTCCAGCGCGTACGCGGTCGCGGGGATCGGCGCGGACAGCATCATCACCGGGTCGTCGCCGCGCACCGAGAGGTGATGGATGCGGGCCCGCGGGGTCAGCCCGTAGTCGGTCAGCGCCTTCTCGGACACCACCAGCGCGGCCGATGCGCCGTCGGAGATCTGCGAGGCGACGGCGGCCGTCAGGCGCGATCCCTGCGCCAACGGTGCGAGCCCGGCCATCTTCTCCAGCGATGTCTGGCGCGGACATTCGTCGACGACGCAGTCACCGAGCGGCGCGAGCTCGTTGTCGAAATGACCCGCGGCGATGGCCTGTGCCGCGCGCTGATGTGACTGCAGCGCCCACGCCTCCATGTCCTCACGGCTGACGTCCCAGCGCACCGCCATCGCATCGGCGCCGGCGAACTGCGAGATCTCGGCGTCACCGAAGCGCTCCCGCCACCCGGCGGATTCGGCTGTCGGCGTGGTGAATCCGAACTCCTGGCCGGCGATCATGGCCTGACTG
>NZ_MVPX01000385.1:0-4535 GCF_002043085.1 Gordonia sp. i37
GGATGTTTGGCTATCGACGGCGCGACCGCATTGATGCGCACCCCAAAGTCGGCGGCTTCGACTGCGGCACAACGAGTCAGTGCCATCACACCGGCCTTGGCGGCGGCGTAGTGGGCTTGTCCGCGTTGGGCGCGCCAGCCCAGTACCGAGGCGTTGTTGACGATGACGCCGCCGTGTTCCACGGCCCGGAAGTAGCGCAGGGCAGCACGAGTGGCGCGGAAGGTGCCGTTGAGGGTGATGTCGACGACGCGGTCCCACTGTTCGTCGGTCATGTCGGCGACCGGCGTCTCACCGCCGAGTCCGGCGTTGTTGACCAGGACGTCGATGCGGCCGAGTTCGTCTGCGGCACGGGTGATCAGCGCATCGACCTGCGCGGTGTCGGAGACGTCGCAGGTTGCCTGTGCGACCGTCCGGTCACCGAACTCCGCGGACAGTTTCTGGGCGGCCTCGCCGAGCCGGCGTTCGTGCCAGTCGCTGATGAGAACATCGGCACCTTCGAGCAGTGCCCTTCTGGCGGTGGCGAATCCGATGCCGGTTCCCGCGGCCGCGGTGACCACGACCTTGCGTCCCGACAGGAGTCCGTGCCCGGGCGTCTCCGTCGGTGGGTCGGCCAACGGTGAACGACGGTTCTCGGTGTCCGGGATGGTCATGCACGGGCCTCTCGGGGTAGGCCGAGCACACGCTCGGCGATGATGTTGCGCTGCACCTCGTTCGAGCCGCCGTAGATGGTGTCGGCGCGAGTGAACAGGTACAGCCGTTGCCATTCGTCGAGTTCGACGTGTTCGGGATCGGTGAGGTCGTTGAACGCACCCTCGGCGGTCGTGGCGGGTCCGATCAACGCCGACGCTCCGCGCACGGCCATTCCCAGCTCGCCGAGATCGCGATGCCAGTTGGACCACAAGAGTTTTCCGACCGAGTCGGCACCGGGAACGCCGTCGAGCACCGCCGGCGCATGGGCTCGCATCACGCGCAGGCCGATACCGGCGCGCGCGATGCGGGTGGCGATCTCGGGATTGTCGAGGGCACCGTTGCTGCGCGCGAGATCGGTGACCGCGTCGAGTTCACGTGCGAAACCGACCTGCTGTCCGAGGGTGGAGACGCCGCGCTCGAATTGCAGCAGGCCCATGGCGACCTTCCATCCGTCACCGGGCTCGCCGACGATGTTGTCGGCATCGGTGACCGCATCGTCGAAGAACACCTCGTTGAATTCCGATGTGCCGGTGAGCTGTTGGATGGGCCGGACGGTGACGCCCTCCTGATCGAGGGGGACGAGCAGAAAGCTCAGCCCCGTGTGCCGCGTCGAGCCCGGCTCGGTGCGACAGAGCACGAACGCCCACTGTGCGACGTGCGCCAAGGACGTCCAGATCTTCTGCCCGTTGATCTGCCACCGTCCGTCGGCCGGACTCGCCGTGGTCGCCACGCCCGCGAGATCCGAGCCTGCACCCGGTTCGGAGTAGCCCTGTGCCCAGAGTTCGGTCACGTCGACGATGCCGGGCAGGAATCGCTGTTTCTGCTCGTCGGTCCCGAATTCGATGAGCGTCGGACCGAGAAGCTCTTCGCCGAGATGGTTGACCCGGGCGGGCGCATCGGCGCGCGCGTACTCCTCGTGGAAGATGATGCGCTGGGCCAGCGTGGCACCGCGGCCGCCGTAGCGCGTCGGCCAGCCCAGACACGTCCATCCGGCGCGCGCGAGGTGACGATCCCACTCGAGGCGCTCGGTGAAGAACTCGTGTTCACTGCCGGGACCGCCCCGACCTCGCAACGACGCGAAGCTCCCGGCGAGGTTCTCCTCGAGCCACCCCCGGACCGCCACGGCGAACTCCGCGTCGGCGTCGGGCGTCCGAGCTGCCCATTCACCGAGATCCAGGGATCTGTCGGCGAGATCGATCGAGGTCATGGCCGCTAGCATAACCTACCAAGCAAGTGCTAGGTTGGGGAGCATGGAGAGCGTCTCGACGACCCCGTCCGCGCTGCGTCGGGCGGCCCGCGAGTGGCCGGATCGTCTCGCCCTCGTCGATACCCAGTGGAGCAGTCCGGTCGAGTACTCGTGGTCACAATTGCACGATCGGGTCGTCGATACGGCCGCCGCCCTGATCGCGTCGGGGGTGGAGCACGGGGATCGGGTGGCGGTGTGGTCACCCAACAGCCATCACTGGCCGGTCGCGGCGCTGGGCATCCATTACGCCGGTGCGGTGCTCGTACCGCTCAACACCCGCTACACCGCCGGCGAGGCCGTCGACGTGATCGATCGGGCGGGGGTGCGTGCCGTCGTCGTCTCCGGCGAGTTCCTCGGAGCCGATCACGCTGCCGAACTCATGACCACCCATCGCGATGCGATGCCGGACCTCGTGGTGCGGATTGGCTTGTCGGACAAGGGCGCGGCGCCCGACGGCGCACTCGACTGGAGCGATTTCCTCGACCGTGCCACCGACGAGACCCGCGCGCAGGCCCTTGCGCGCGCCGACGCCGTCACCCCCGACGACCTCTCCGACATCCTGTTCACCTCGGGTACCACCGGCACATCCAAAGGCGTGCTGGCCGAACATCAGCAGACCGTCGCGGGTTCACACGCGTGGGGCGCCAACGGCCGCCTGTCCCCCGACGACCGCTATCTCATGGTGAACCCGTACTTCCACACCTTCGGCTACAAGGCGGGCATCCTGCCGTGCGTGCTGTTCGGGTCGGCGATGTTCCCGCAAGCCGTGTATTCGCCCGCCGAGGCGATGAAGCAGGTTGCTGCGCAACGGATCACCGTCTTCCCGGGAGCGCCGACGATCTTCCAGACCATCCTCGACGACCCCGCTCGCGAGAGCCTCGATCTCTCGTCACTACGGCTGGTGGTGACCGGTGCGGCGATCGTTCCGGTCGTCCTCGTCGAACGCATCCAGCGTGACCTCGGCGTCGACACCGTCATCACCGCCTACGGGCTGACCGAGGCCAGCGGGTTCGTCTCCACCTGCACCCCGGACGACGATGACGAAACCGTCGCAAGCACCTGCGGGCGCGCTTTCGACGGCATGGAGATCGCGGTGTCGGAGCAGGGCGAGGTACTCGCGCGCGGAAAGATGGTCATGCGCGGCTACCTCGACAACCCCCAGGCGACGGCCGAGACGATCGACGCCGACGGCTGGCTGCACACCGGCGACATCGGCACCATCGACGAACGCGGTAATCTGCGGATCACCGACCGCCTCAAGGACATGTACATCTGCGGCGGCTTCAACGTCTACCCGGCCGAGGTCGAACAGACCCTCGCCCGCCTCGACGGCGTCACCGAATCCGCCGTGATCGGCGTCCCCGACGACCGACTGGGTGAGGTGGGCCGGGCCTATCTCACCGTCCGCGACGGCGCCGACCTCGACGAAGACCGTGTGATCGCCTACGCCCGCGAACATCTGGCGAACTTCAAGGTGCCGCGGTCGGTGGTCTTCCTCGACGCCTTCCCGCGCAACGCGGCCGGGAAGATCCTCAAGCGCGAGTTGGGGTGAGAGCCTTCTTCCCCTATAGCTTTCGGTTCTTCCCCTGGAAATTTCCAGGGGAAGAAGGGAAATGTAGGGGAAGAACGGCGAGGGCCCGGTCGGCACGATCCCAGCGACTGTGGTCGGATGGGACTGTGTCGACCAACCCCGACCCCACGACCGAGCTCCTCACCGCGGCAGGCGCCCTCGACCCCGACCTGCCCACCGATCGGATCGTCACCCACGGCGCCGTCGTCTTCCTCAACGGCACCCGCGCATGGAAGATGAAACGCCCTGTGCGCCTGCGGTTCTTCGACTTCTCCACCCCAGAGCTACGCCACGACGTCCTGCAGCAGGAGCTGACACTCAATCGCCGGTTCGCGCCCGAGGTCTATCGCGCCGTGCATGCGATCCGACGTGCCGATGACGGCAGCCTCACCCTCGACGGACCCGGCGAGACCGTCGACTGGGTACTCGAGATGACGCGCTTCGACGACGACGCACTCCTGGTCCACCGTGCCGAGCCCGGCAACCTCGACGACGCGTTTCTCCGAACGCTCGCCGAGAGCGTCGTCGACCTCCATGCGTCCTCGCCGATCCGCGACGATCCGCACGGTGCGGCCCGGTTGCAGGAGGTCGTCGACGGGAACCTGGCGAGTATGTCGGCCTTCCCTGATGTCATCGATCCCGCTGCGGCGCGGCGTCTGACGAGCCGCATCACCGCGATGATCACCGAGCGCTCCGAGACCCTCGACGCCCGGGCCCGCCGGGGGCGGGTGCGGCGCGTCCACGGCGACCTGCACCTGGGCAACATCGCGATCATCGACGGCCGTCCCGTGCCCTTCGACTGCCTGGAGTTCGACGAGGAGATGGCGACCACCGACGTGCTCTACGACCTCGCGTTTCTGCTGATGGACCTGTGGGCGCGGGACCTGCGACATGAGGCGAACGTCGTCGTGAACCAGTACCTGGACCGCTCCCCCGACGACGAGGACGGATTCTGTCTGCTGCCGATCATGCTCGCCGTGCGGGCGACGGTCCGTGCGCACGTCAGCGCCGCCGCGGACGCCGTCGACG
>NZ_MVPX01000386.1:0-2480 GCF_002043085.1 Gordonia sp. i37
GGAGCCGGTCGCGCCGCGGCTGATGGCGATCGGCGGCGGGTCGGGCACCGGGAAGACCACCGTCGCCCGCGCGATCGGTGGGGACCTCGAGCCCGCGCCGGGTGCACGGATCCTGCGCACCGACGTCCTGCGCAAGCGGCTCGCCGGTGTCGGCGAGACCGAGAAGCTCCCGCGCTCGGCCTACACACCGCAGGCCCGGTCGGCGGTCTACGACGAGCTGAACCGGCTGGCCACAACGGATCTCGCAGGCGGCATGAGTGTCGTCGCCGACGCCGTCTTCGGCAGTGCCACACAGCAACAGGCGATCGCCGCGGTGGCCACCGAGACCGGCGTCGACTTCACCGGATGGTGGCTGGAACTCGATGAGGCCGAACGCATCTCCCGCGTCACGCATCGGGGGCCCGATGCATCCGACGCCGACGAGTCGGTGGCGAGACGGCAGACCGCGACACTCGAACTGCCGGACGAGTGGACCCACGTCGACGCGCACGCCGACCCGTCGTTCTTCCTGAGGAATTCCGTTCGTCCGCAGGAAATCTCCCGGGGACGAACGACAGAGTAGGGGAAGAACGTTCTTCCCCTACTTCTCAGCTGATCGGCTTGACCAGCGGGAACAGGATCGTCTCGCGGATACCGAGGCCGGTCAGCGCCATCAGCAGCCGGTCGATGCCCATACCGGTGCCGGCGGTCGGCGGCATGCCGTACTCCATGGCGGTGAGGAACTCCTCGTCGAGGCGCATGGCCTCGTCGTCGCCGGCGGCGGCCAGACGGGCCTGGTCGACGAAGCGCGCACGCTGGATGACCGGGTCGATGAGCTCGGAGTATCCGGTGGCCAGCTCGAATCCACGGACGTAGAGGTCCCACTTCTCGACGACGCCGGGCACGCTGCGATGCGCGCGGACCAGTGGCGAGGTCTCGACCGGGAAGTCGCGGACGAACACCGGCTGCGAGAGCTTCTCGCCGACCATGTGCTCCCACAACTCCTCGACGAGCTTGCCGTGCCCGTAGCCCTTGCCCTTCGGGATCTCCAGACCGACCTTCGCCGCGATGTCCAGCAACTCGTCGACGGTGGTACCGGGATGATCGGCGCCACCGTCGGGCACGATCTCTTGCCCGAGCGCCTCCGACAGTGAGGGATACATCTGCAACGACGTCCACTCGCCGGAGAGGTCGTAGACCTCGCCGTCGGGCATCGTCGGGGTCAGTGTTCCCAGGGCACCTTGCGAAACCTCTTGGACGAGTTCACGAGTCATGACCGCGGCATCGTCATAGGTGCCGTAGGCCTGATAGGTCTCGAGCATCGCGAACTCCGGCGAATGCGTGGAGTCGGCGCCCTCGTTGCGGAAGTTGCGGTTGATCTCGAAGACGCGCTCGATACCGCCGACGATGCAACGCTTGAGGAACAGTTCCGGCGCGATCCGCAGGTAGAGATCGATGTCGAAGGCGTTGGAATGGGTGACGAACGGCCGCGCCGCGGCGCCGCCGTGCAGGGTTTGCAGCATCGGCGTCTCGACCTCGAGAAATCCCCGCTTACCCAGCGCTGCACGCAGTTCGGCCATCACCGAGATCCTGGTGCGGGCGATCGAGCGCGCTTCCGGCCGCATGATGAGATCCACGTAGCGCTGCCGCACCCGGGTCTCTTCGTTCATCTCCTTGTGCGCGACGGGCAAGGGACGCAACGACTTCGAGGCCATCTCCCAGGCGTCGGCCATCACCGACAACTCTCCGGTGCGAGAGCTGATCACCTGGCCGTGGACGAAGACGATGTCGCCGAGGTCGACCTCGGCCTTCCAGCGCGCAAGCGACTCCTCGCCGACGCCGTTGAAGGAGATCATCGCCTGCAGCTGGGTGCCGTCGCCTTCCTGCAGCGTGGCGAAGCAGAGCTTGCCCTTGTTGCGCAGGAAGATGACGCGGCCGGCGACGCCGACCATCTCACCGGTCTCGGTGCCGGCCTCCAGGTCGGGGAATTGTGCACGGATCTCCGAAAGTGCATGCGTGCGCGGGATCGCCACCGGGTAGGCCTCACGGCCCTCGTCGAGAATCCGTTCCCGCTTCTCCCTCCGGATGAGGAGTTGTTCGGGGGTCTGCTCGTCGGCAATCGTCTCGTCGGGCGCGTCACTCACGTCCGTGAGCGTATTCGGTGGTGGTGGCGTCCACCAAGTTCGGCGAGCTGTCCGTTCGGTGCGCCCGCCATCAGCGCCCCCGCTGTCAGGTGCCCCGCTGTCAGTGCACCGAGAAGATGTCGAGCTCGGCCTGGCTGATCCGGCCGTTGATACCGGCGCGGCGCAGGCCGCGGTGACCGCCGACCACGAACACCGCCCCGCTCACCCCACGCGCCTGCAGATGCCAGCTCAGCCATTCGGCTTCGTGGCCGTCGTCGGAGACGAGAATCCAGCGGGCGTCGTGGGTGGCCGAGCGCAGTGCCGTCGGCGATCCGGGGGTGAGCAGATCGAGTGCCTCGGCGGCGTCGAGTGCGAGTG